>CAMWUD010000090.1 GCA_947177365.1 uncultured Porphyromonadaceae bacterium
GAGTGCGAAAGCAACGATTTTAGAAACCGACAGTAGTCGATTGGAAAGAGCGGTATACACCGCTCTTTTTTCGTATATCTGCGATTTGAAAGAAAGAGCCGCCCCGGAGGGCGACCCTTTAAAGGGAGAGAGAGGTCGTCCTCCGAGGCGGCTCTACCAATGAAGAACCGCCGATGCATCACGCGCCGGCGGAAAAATATAATTGTAACTTCAAAATCTGAATAAATGACCTTGCCTCATCACTGCGGCGTTGAGTTGGGATTGTTCTTGATGCAAAAGGTTATATTACGTACGGCACCATCGACTTGATGGAAACGAGCTTGATATCGTAAGATAACCCGGCGTCATCGCCCGACGGCAGGCTTGTGCACTGCTCACACTCGACCAGAGGGCTGGGAGATTCGAGCGAGCCAATCAGGAAAGTATCTGTGTCGAAGTTTTCATTTCTCAGCGAGGGGTAGGACAAAACGGACAAATCCGTTATGGTCAGAAAGAAAACTCCGGCAATCACTGCCGGAGTTTCTGCGCTTGTATGAAAATCAGCTCTCAGAGCTGGCTGTTAACGTCCGCCTGCGGTAGAGCGGTCGGCGTTGGCATCGACTTCCATGAGTTTCCGCGCTCCGCGTTTCTGACGACCCCATTGCAGGTTGTATGACAGGCTGATGTATGGCATACGCATATCGAGGCGCATGTGCTGCTCATTGCGGTTCCATTTACTCAGAGACTGGCTTCCTTGGTCGTATTTGCCGAACGGCATGATGACACCTGCCGAGAACTGCCATGACTTCCAGTTGTAACTGAGGTCGATGATGTTCAGATTCTCTCCCCAGCTGATTTTCTCGCCCCAAAGGTCGCGCTGTGCTCTCACATACTGTCCGCTGAGCACGAAGCCCCAATGCATAAGTTGCATCTGCGCGTTGCCACTCCATGCGTTGCTATGATGAGTGTATCCCTGGCCGCGCATACGCTCCATTCTGAACTGGATATAACCGCTTGCCATAAGCCAGTCCGGGATGATTTCAATCTGTGGGGCAAGGAAAAACGAGAGATTCTGGAGTCCGCGACTGTTCTCATATGTGGTGATGAGTCTGTCGCTTTCCCACCGCATAAGGGGAGTGATGGCGTTGGGCGACGTGAAAGCGCGGATACCGAACGAGCCGCTGACACGAGGCAGGCTGAAGCCGTAGCGGAAAGTAAGAATGTAGGAGTTGGCGGTCTTTAGATTCTGATTGCCCACGCGCCACTGGAAGCCGTCGAGTTGTTGAGGCACGATGTTGGTTTCAGCCAATGACGGTGTGGACTGCCACGAAGTGAAATTCAGCCTGAAATTGTGATTCTGATTCAGCGAATATGTAATTGTGGCCTGCGGGCGCGGACTCCATGTGTGGGTACCCTGATCAGTTTCTTTGAAAAGAAAATCGGTATACTGAACACCCATGCCTGCGGTGGCAGACCATTTGCCGAAACGATGGAAATATTCGGCAAAGAGGTAGACCTTGTCCTGGCGCTGGTGGAAAATTTTGCCGCCAAGGCTCTCATACTCTGAACGGTTGCGGTTGGCGGTGTATGACGCTCCGGCTGTAAAACGTCCGTTTTGCCAGTTCTTGATGTAATCGGCTTCTATGGCATATGCCTGGTTGCGGTCTTTGATGTTGGTATGGATGTCTGTCAGACAGCTTTCAGCGCCCGGCGACTGTTCGATATAGTCCGAGTAGCTTCGACCGAAATAGAACGAGCTGTTGAAGTTGACAATAAGCATCTGTCTACGCGCGAAATTCTGTTGCCAGTATAACGACAGTGATGGTGTGCCGCCTTTGTCGCCGTGGGAGTCGGTCAGAAGTATGTCGTCTGAGCCGTCGCTCAGCGACAGCAGTCCATTATAAAGAAACTTGTCGGTGAGCTTCTGGAACAGGCCGAATTCAGCCATAAAAACCGTGGTATCGGGTTTGATGTAGCTGTATGAGGCCCAGGCGTTGGCAAATGAATTGTCCATTGCGCCGCCGCGCGAAGTCTCGTCACGGGTCAGAGTCGAGCCATCGGAATATGTGAAAGTCTCGGTATAATCGCGATGCGTCTTTAAGTTGTCGGTGAGCTTGAAATTGCCGCCGACTTCCCATTGCGAACGTCCGGTATTGAATTTAGCATCGGCCATGTAGAAGCCCCATGCCTGGTTGAGGGCCGGGCGGGCCTCTGCCATAAGCGAGCCGCCGACTGTAGGATTGGCGACGATGAGATTCAGCACATAATTTGCGCCACCGTAGCGAAGGCCGGGATTGTCAATCCATTCAACACGTTTGATGGTTTCTGGCAGAAGAGTGCGTACTTGTTCAATCGAAGATTCGCGACCATTGATGCGCAGCTGTACCGACTGGCCTGCAGCTTGAATCGTGCCGAGTGCATCGCTGACGCTAAGAGTGGGAATCATGAGATTGTTAAGAAGCTGCAAGCCGTTCTGTGAGTGTTCGACTGCGCTTTTGGAAGGATGATAGACATCCATATCGGCTTTGCGGATTACTTTAGGCGCCTGTATTACAATTTCCTGTAGTTCCTGGACTGGAATAGAATCGGCGGTCTCGGTCTGCGCCATAGCCGACAGTGTGCATGACAAGGCCGTTATTGAGGCAATTATTGATTTCATAGAGTAGTGATTACAATTTCACGATGCAAAATTAACGGATTATCGTATTCTGGACTTCAACATATGTTGAAAAGTGACGGTCGCGTCCATGAAACCTAAAGTCATTCGTCGTATTCCACCAAAAGCGAATTGATATAATCAACCATTTTGTCGTGATTATCGCAGCCAAGAACATATTTGTCGCCATTCTTCATGCGAATGAGAAAACAATCCGAGGCTTTGCCATAAAAAGCATAATACCTGCCGATGTCGCCCTCACGGAAGATACCCCAATATCCCATAAAGCCGCCGGAAGCAAAAAACCTTATTGCGCCCATTGTAGGTTGGAATAACTCTACACCTGCCACATCTCGCATTGGGATTGTTTTGCGTTTGAGGACACTGCCCAGAATGATATTTTCGGTATCTGCTTTAATATAGGAAGGTGCATAAAACAGTGCGGAGATAACAAGAATGAGGTATATGGCCAATAGCATAAAAAATGCGGGCTTTTCATTTACGGTTGCAATGCAGCCAACGAACACCAGTGCTAATACTGTTGCTGTTAATAGAATGGCAAAACGGCTATAAGATACTTTTGATTTCATGACAATCGAATTTGATAATGCAAAGTTACAAATTTTTGGCGATATGGCTCTCGACATATGTTGAGAACCGGCTCTTTTTATTTGAGTGAATATATCTTTTAAAATATAGTTCTATAGTCCTTTAGTTCTATAGTCTCAAAAAGTCCTATAGTCAATCCTTGTCTGCTTGTCTGAAAATATCATGCACCGTAATTTCGGATTGAGGCAAAAAATGACTAACTTTGCTATGTGGATATGCCCTAAAGAACGCAAGACCCGAACCGGAGCGTCCGGCATGAAAAAAGAAAAATTGATAATATATGGAAATAAAAAAATGGAAACTCCTTGGGAGTGAATACCTGTTCAGACGTCCCTGGCTTACTGCGCGGCGCGACCGCCTTCAGCTTCCCGACGGCACGATACATCCCGAATATTATGTGCTGGAATACCCTACATGGGTAAATATCATAGCCATAACCTCCGACGGGCAGTTCCTGATGGTAGAGCAGTACCGTCACGGTCTTGGAGAAGTGCTCACCGAACTTGTGGCCGGCTGTGTGGAAGACGGCGAGACAGCTCTGGACGGAGCAAAACGCGAATTGTTTGAGGAGACAGGTTATGCCGGCGGACAGTGGGAGCTGCTTACGGTGCTGTCGCCCAATGCTTCGGCCAACAACAATCTGTCGTATTCGTTCATAGCCACAGGCGTGGAAAAAACCGGAACTCAGCATCTTGACTCCACCGAAGACATACGCGTAAGACTCTTCACCAGAGACGAACTGAAAGACATGCTTATGCGCGATGAGATTAAGCAGGCCACTATGGCTGCTCCGCTTTGGAAATACTTTGCACTGAATCCATAGGCTATGAAGAAGATACTTGCGGCTTTTGCCATGATGTTGACCGTTGTGGCTCCGCTTTGCGCTGACACGGCGGCCGGATGGGAGTCAGGAGTGCGTTCGCTTGTTTTCGCGGGACCGGATTCTGTGTCGCGCTTCTACCGGATTCCGGCATTGGCCGTAGCGTCCGACGGCAGTATAGTGGCTGTCGCCGACAGACGCCTTGATGCCGAGCACGACCTTCCAGGCCGAATCGATGTGGTGAGTCGCCGCAGTACGGATGGCGGCCGGAACTGGCAGCCGGCAGTGCCGGTGGCTCTTCACGACGAGGGCGGAGGCTATGGCGATCCGGCATTGGGCGTCGACAGTCTGAGCGGCGACCTCGTATGTGTGTACACACATGGCAACGGACTCTGGCAGTCGAATCCGTCGGATCATGCCTATATATGTGTCAGCCGGAGTGCAGATTGCGGTCTCAGCTGGAGTGCGCCTGCTGATATCACAGCATCGCTCTTCGACTGGGAAGGGAAAGCACCCGTGCATGCTGTCACGGCCTTCGCCTCGTCCGGTCATATACTTACGGCGCGAGACGGCACCATGTGGTTCTGTCTGGTTGTAAGAGAGGATGAGTCACCGGACAGCAATCTGAGTGTATATCCGGTAAGGAGCACTGATGGCGGCCATAGCTGGGAAATCCTGCCGGTGGCGGTCGACCGCGACGGCGATGAATCCAAGATGGTGGAACTATCCGACGGCACTCTCCTGGTGAGCATACGCAACCGTCGTCAAGGCTGGCGTAAATTCTCGCGAAGCACCGACGGAGGCCGGAGCTGGTCGGCGGTGGAGCATAGTACGACATTGCCCGACCCGGCATGCAACGGCGATATTCTCTTGCTGTCGGACGGCAGGCTTCTGCACAGCATAAACGACAGCAATACCGACCGCAGCAGAGTGTCGCTGTTTTTGTCGGATAGCACGCACTGCAGATGGAACAAATGTCTGGAGATATGTCCCGGCGCCAGTTCATATTCCGCGATGACACTGCTGCCCGATGGCGGGGTGGGGGTTCTTTCAGAGGAATACAGCCCCGGTCATGGACTGAGAATATGGTACACTTCGGCAGAGCGGATGTCCGATACTGTATATGCCGGAGTTCAGCCGGACCGGCATGGACGCAGCGGAAGAGAGATTATCGCATTCGACGACCGGTGGGAATTCGCGCTTGGGAATGCCTCGTCGCCCGAAAAGGATTTTGGCTGTGGAACAGAATACTTCAACTATCTTACAAAAGCGGCCTCAATCCACAACGAAGGACCATATTCGCCCAAGTTCGATGCCTCTCGCTGGGCGACAGAATGGAAGGAAGTCACATTGCCGCATGACTGGGTTGTTGACCTGCCGTTCGAGCGGGAGGCCAGTCACAGCCACGGCTATAAGACTGTGGGATTCCGCTATCCGGAGACATCGGTAGGGTGGTACCGCAAGACATTCGAGATACCACGGGAAGACGAGGGCCGACGAATTGCATTGCGCTTCGACGGCATATTCCGCGATTCAAGAATCTGGGTAAACGGATTCTATATCGGACATGAGCCAAGCGGCTACGCTACTCAGATATATGATATTTCAGAATATATAGACTATGGCGGCGAGAATCTTGTGACAGTGCGTGCGGATGCTTCGCTTGAGGAAGGATGGTTCTATGAGGGTGCCGGTATATATCGTCATGTCTGGCTTGAAAAGACAGACAGGCTGCATGTGGCACCTTTTGGCACATTCGTACACTCGGATCTCAAGGCGCCCTATGATGAGGCAGTTGTGACGGTGGAGACAGATGTCGCAAACTATGATACCTGCCCCAGAGAATTTTCCTTGCGGCATACCCTTGCAGACGGGCAGGGGCAGGTGGTTGCGACAGCCACAGTTCAGACAGAGTCAGTCGATGCAAAGAGTGTCAATCCTACTGTCGCAGAGATGAAAATATCCGCGCCACGCCTGTGGGATGTTGACTCACCTCATATGTATACGCTGAAAACAGAAGTAGTCAGCGACGGAAAAACCGTCGATGAATATATTACCAAAACCGGGTTGCGCCACATTGAATTTGATGCCGATAGCGGATTTCGGCTGAATGGCAAAAGGATGAAGCTGAAAGGTGTCAACATGCATCAGGACCATCCCGGAGTCGGTGTGGCTATTCCTGATGCCTTGCAGTCTTACAGATTGCACCGGCTTAAGGAGATGGGAGTCAATGCGTATCGTTCAAGTCATAATCCTATGACACCCGAAATGCTTGACGCATGCGACAGTCTCGGAATCCTTGTGGTTGAGGAAAACCGTCTCAGCGGTATCAATGACGAACATCTGCGCCTGCTGAAACGGATGATAGACCGCGACCGCAACCATCCGTCTGTGATACTGTGGAGCGTCGGAAACGAGGAGTGGGGTATAGAGTGGAACGACAAAGGCCGCCGGATAGCCGAGTCTATGAGGGAATATTGCCATAAGTTTGACTCCTCGCGCCAGATGTGCGTGGCCACCAGCGGCGGACCGACTGTTGTGGAGCCTGTGGATGTGGCCGGTTATAATTATATACTCCAGAATCCGGTCGACCGACACAGACAGGACTATCCCTACCGGAAGGCGATAGGTTCGGAGGAGACGAGCGGCTGTGGCACACGAGGAATCTATTTCGACAGTCACGACAAGGGTCACATGGTGTCGATTAACCGGACAAGGAGCGGATGTGACTCTTTGTATAATGCTATTGAACGCGGCTGGAAGTTCTATGATGCCCGTCCGTGGCTTGGCGGCCTGTTCTATTGGACCGGATTCGATTATCGCGGAGAACCTAATCCGATGGAGTTCCCCGCTACCGGCTCACAGTTCGGAATCCTTGACTATTGCGGCTTTCCCAAAGACGAAGCCTACTATCTGAAATCATGGTGGACCGACGAGCCTGTTCTACACATTTTCCCACACTGGAATCTGAGAGGTCATGAAGGCGAGGAGATTGATATCTGGGCTTATAGCAATTGCGATGAAGTGGAGTTGATTGCCAACGGCAAGAGACTCGGAAGAAAACCGATGTCAGAGAACGGTCATCTGTCGTGGACGGCGGTTTATCAGCCGGGCAGAGTCAAGGCTGTAGGATATAAGAATGGAAAAAAAATTCTTGAAAAGACTATAGAGACTACAGGAGAGCCTTCCTGTATCAAGCTAAGCCCGGATCGCGGAGTCATAGCTGCCGATGGTAAGGATGTGTCGGTGTTTACCGTTGAAATCCTTGACAGTAAAGGGCGTTTCGTTCCGGATGCAGACATACGCATTGACGTTGTGATTGAAGGAAGCGGACGCATCATAGGTTTCGGCAACGGAGACCCGGCCTGGCAGGCTGCCGAGCGTCCGGCGACTGCTGACGCAGCGAGTCTGTATACATTCAACGGTCTCGCCCAGATTCTGGTACAGTCGGACGGCAAAGCCGGAAGTGCCACTCTGTCTGTCGTAGCCGAGGGGCTGAAACCCTCGCAGAGTACAATCGCAATAAGATAGCGCGCCGAAAGAACGACATAAAGGCTGTTGAATGTCAGAGGTATCAGATACAAGTTGGCGATGAAAAGCTAATTACACGGAGTGGAGGCATCCCTGCCTCCTCAGTTCACGAAGGAAATAGACGGGCGTAATATATATGCCGCCTTATGCAGTGGAGGCAAGGATGCCTCCACTCCGTCCCTGCCGTCTGCTTACAAAAAAAGCAGCCATGAAGACTGCTCTTTTTGTGCGGAGAAACAGGGGCGTGATTCTCTTAAATCTGACTTGTGGGTGCATATTTTTCTATATCCACATCCGGAAGTTTACTGCCTTTTGCCCTTACATCCTTGATAAAAGCATCTATCTCGACCTTGCTCATATTCTTTCGTATATATGCGTAATATAGGAAAGAAAATGTGGTCAGATATGCTATATGATATCTCGGATATTTATGCTAACTTTGTAAAAATATAAAACCCGGATTCTTCACCTGCATCTGATATCAGGGAGAGGAATTACCGGGACTGCGATGCAAAATTAGTGATTATATGCCACATAACAAAGCATTTTTCAATAAAGTTTTTTCGGACAAGCGGATGGAACGCTATTTTAGCCTCTATCCCAATGACGAGCAACGTGCCGAAGTTTTGGGGTGGATGAACCGTGATGTTCCTGTATGGCTATCTAACTACGATCGCTTCAATGCAGTTAGCGATGATATCTGCTATGCCTTGAATTGGAAATAACATCGGCGTCAAGTACGATTTTAGTCTTCGCTGTTATTTATTATCGAACCGGCTCTTAATAACGCAGCTTTCATAGTGCCTCTATCGCCTCCATTTTCAGATAAGACTTCACAATATCTTTGAAGCGCATGATTTCAGCCGCATCATCGGCTGTCATACCGTCAAGACGGAAAGCCGATGCAAGAATCATGGCATCGACATTCTCGTTTTCTTCAAACAATACAGCCATATCGCAACCGAAAAAGTCGCTTGCTTTCTCGATTACATCATATGGCACCTCCCTGTCGCCTGACTCATAGTTGCTGTATGCAGACCTCGTTACGCCGAGAGCCTGCGCTACCTCATCCTGTGTGTATCGGGCTGTTTCCCTGAGTTTCTTTATATTGCGGGCTATTATCTTATCTATATCAGCTATATTTAGTGTGGCAAAATTAATAAATAATTTTCATATAATAACGATTTGCCACACTGAAATGTTGCGTTGAAATGTCACAAATGCTTTGATTTAGATTACCCGCAAATGCAATACTGGAGAACGCCCGATACCGCAGTCGGTAACGGTGACTGTCAGTGCATCGGACGCACTTGAAAAAGTGAAGTATGACAAGGCTATCCGAAAGGCGGTCAAGGATGAAATTCAGAATATCGATAAAACAGCCGTAGATAACAATGCCATACTCAAAAGAATTGAGAACCGGCAGAACTGCTCTGATAACGAAA
>CAMWUD010000091.1 GCA_947177365.1 uncultured Porphyromonadaceae bacterium
GGATACAACAACCAGAACCGCCAGGGTGGATACAACAACCAGAACCGCCAGGGTGGATACAACAACCAGAACCGCAAGCCGTACAACAACCGCCCGCAGCAAGGCGGCATGCCCAACCGTGGAAAGAGCTTCGTGCCGCGTCCCAAACGCATAGAATACGAAATGCCTATTCCGGATCCGAACGAACAGATCCGTCTCAACAAATTCATGAGCAACGCCGGCATATGCTCACGCCGCGAAGCCGACGAATTCATCCAGCAGGGTCTCGTAAAGGTCAACGGACAGGTTGTGACCGAACTCGGTACAAAAATCACCCACTCCGATGTTGTGGAATACGATGAAAAGGTTGTGGCACTCGAAAGCAAATGCTACATCCTGCTCAACAAGCCCAAAGACTGCGTCACCACCAGCGACGACCCCCATGGCCGCACGACAGTGATGGACCTCATAAAAGGCGCATGCACCGAACGCATCTACCCCGTAGGCCGTCTCGACCGCAACACCACCGGCGTGCTGCTCCTCACCAACGACGGAGACCTCGCATCCAAACTCACCCATCCGAAATACATCAAGAAAAAAATATACCACGTCTGGACCGACAAGGACATCAGCGAAGACGACATGCAGCGTATCGCCGACGGCATCGAGCTTGAAGACGGCCCCATACACGCCGACGAAATCAGCTACGCCACCGAGACAGACCGCAATCAGGCCGGCATAGCCATCCACTCCGGACGAAACCGCATCGTGCGCCGCATATTCGAGGCGCTCGGCTATCACGTCACCAAACTCGACCGCGTATATTTCGCCGGTCTTACCAAAAAGAACCTCCCCAGAGGCCGCTGGCGCTACCTCACACAAGAGGAAGTCAACTACCTCAAAATGGGCAGCTTTGAATAAGAATCGACTTTAAAAGCCGGTTTGACTATAAATAACATCACACTATGAAACGAACCAAAATAGCCGACATATTCGACCCTGCCCTGATTGGCAGCGAAGTAAGCGTCAAAGGCTGGGTGCGTACCCGCCGAGGCAACAAATACGTACAGTTTGTCGCCCTCAACGACGGTTCTTCCATCAAGAACATCCAGGTTGTGTTCGACATGAACAAGTTCACCGACGAACAGCTCAAGCCCGTCACCACAGGCTCAAGCATACACGTCATCGGCCGTCTCGTCGAATCACAGGGCAAAGGCCAGACCTGCGAGGTACAGGCCGACACACTTGAAATCTACGGCACCGCCGACCCGAACGAATACCCTTTGCAGAAAAAAGGCCACACGCTGGAATTTCTGCGCGAAAAAGCCCACCTCCGTCCCCGCACAAACACCTTCGGGGCAGTGCTGCGCATTCGGTCGGCTCTCGCCTTCGCCATTCACCGCTTCTTCAACGAGAAAGGCTTCTTCTATCTCAACACCCCGCTGATAACAGCCAGCGACTGCGAAGGCGCGGGTGCGATGTTCCAGGTGACCACACTGCCGCTGAACGACCTGCCCCGCACCGACGACGGACAGGTGGACTACAGCAAGGATTTCTTCGGCAAGCCTACCGCACTGACTGTCAGCGGACAGCTTGAAGGCGAACTCGGCGCCACCGCTCTGGGAGCGATATATACATTCGGCCCGACCTTCCGCGCCGAGAACTCCAACACTCCCCGACACCTTTCCGAATTCTGGATGATAGAGCCGGAAATGGCATTCTACGACATCAGCGACAACATGGACCTGGCCGAGGAGTTCATCAAATACTGTGTGAACTACGCGCTTGAAAACTGCAAAGACGACATCGAATTCCTGGCCGAGCACTTCGACAAGGAACTCGTAGAGCGCCTGAACTTCGTAGTAAACCATGATTTCGTACGCCTCACATACACCGAAGGCATAAAGATTCTCGAAGAGTCCGGACGCAAATTTGAATTCCCCGTCCACTGGGGCACCGACCTGCAGAGCGAACACGAGCGCTATCTGGTGGAAGAGCATTTCAAACGCCCGGTGATTCTCACCGACTACCCGAGAGAAATCAAGGCCTTCTACATGAAGCAGAACGAAGACGGCAAGACCGTACGCGCCATGGATGTTCTCTTCCCGAAAATCGGAGAAATCATCGGCGGCAGCGAGCGCGAGGCCGATTACGACAAGCTCATGAACCGCATCAACGAACTCGGCATTCCGATGAAAGACATGTGGTGGTATCTCGACACCCGCCGCTTCGGCACTGTACCGCACAGCGGTTTCGGTCTCGGATTCGAACGTCTGGTACTGTTCGTAACCGGTATGACCAACATCCGCGACGTGATACCTTTCCCCCGCACTCCGAACAACGCTGAATTCTGATATGACAGAATATACAAAAAATCGCCCGCGCAGAACCTGCGCGGGCGATTTTTTGTATATTTCTTTCAACTCACAGGCCGAGCAGCTTGGCAGCTCTTGCCGCTTCCGGGGCAGGCACAAGCAGAGGAAGACCGCCTATGCTGTTGAAGCCTATGGGATAAATCGCCGCAAATCCTTCGTTGTTTATCACTGCCGGAATACCTGCCTCTTCAAGACGTCCTTTGGCTATCCGGGCCTCCCAGTCGCTGCTGTAAGTGGTCAGCACTATCCATCCGGAGTTTCTTTCAGACATATCACACAATGTTAGGTACCTGACCGTACTGATTCGGATACATGTTGCTGTTCTTGACAAACCACAGGACAAGCACCACCGTGCCTATCAACGGGATAAACGAAAGCAGAAGCCACCAACCGGACTTTCCGATGTCATGAAGACGGCGGACACTCACCCCGAGACTGGGCAGAAACAGAAACAAAGACAGGGCATAACCCAATATACGGGTCAGCCCGACGAAAGAGCCTATCGCTCCCACTACAGCTCCGGCGATGATTGTAAAAAGACACCACCACCAGTACTCCGAGCGTGAAGCACGGCCATCGAGGTTAAAATAATTTTTCTTCAAAGCGCTGTTGACAGCTTCTTCAAAAGTTACCTGACGCTGATACATAGATGTGAGTATTTAACACTGCAAAATTATAAAATCAATTCCGCTGTTCCAAATTTCAGTCAACCAGATTTGGTATATCGCCATACTGGTTATAGTCCATATGGCTGCCGGCACAGAACCACACCAGCAACGGAATGAGTCCGATTCCGGTCAGAGCCACAGGCAGCCACCAGCCACTCCGGTTGACATCGTGCAGACGGCGCACCGCCATCGACACCATTGGCATAAAAAGAAACACAGACACGAACACGCCAACCGAACAGGCTACTATCTCGCCAAGAACTCCGCCTACAAACACACTGACGAACAGCGCCATCAGCGAAAACAACATAAACCACCAGAAATCGGACAATGACGCCCGACCGCTGAAGTTGAGGTAATTGTTTCGAATAGCGTGGTCAATAGCCTCACTGAAAGAGAGTTTGCGTTGATACATGTCTGTTGTTGATATATTACATTGAATAATCGTTGCAAAGTTACGCATTTTTATTATTTATCCGGCATACGAACAGTCTATTGAGCCGGAAATGACGAAAATTTGCAATCATAACGCCATTACAACAACCGCGCCCGGAGTTTGTTCAACTTGGTTTGTCGCTGCCATGGCCTGTTTTCTGTTTTTAACACTGTGTGTTTTGCCACTCCATGGAATTTCGCTAATTTTACAAGCTTAAAAACAACCAATCATGAAAACAAAATATGCACTGCTGTTATCGGCGGTCTGCTCAATGAGCCTCTCAGCCGCCGAACCTGCCGGGTATTACTCGGCATGTGAGGACAAAGGCGGAAAAAATCTGCTGGCGTCACTGTTTCAGACCGTGGGTCCGCATACAACCGTAAGCTACGATGGCCTGCTCGACTTATACAAAACCTCCGATGTATATCCCGATGGTAAAATCTGGGATATGTATTCCACCAAGCATTGGACGCCCGGAACCACATGCGGCAACTATAAACGCGTAGGCGACTGCTATAACCGCGAACACTCTATGCCCAAGAGCTGGTTCGATGATGCAAGACCCATGTATTCAGATGCATTCCATCTCTATCCGACTGACGGTAAAGTAAACGGACAGAGGTCGAACCATCCATACGGAGAATGCGCCAACGGCACTCGTCTGCCATCAAACGGCGGTGTCGACGCTCTGGGTAAGCTCGGCAGCTGTACATTCCCGGGCTACTCCGGCACTGTTTTCGAACCCGACGATGAATACAAAGGGGATTTTGCAAGATCCTATTTCTATATGGCCGCCGCATATAACGACCGTATATCTACCTGGTCTTCGCCCATGTTGGCCGGAAATGCATATCCGGCATTCACTTCATGGTCGGTCGACCTGCTGCTGAAATGGCACCGGCAAGACCCCGTCAGCGAAAAAGAACTGAAGCGGCAGGAGGCTGTATATGCCAGGCAGCACAACCGCAACCCCTTCATCGACCATCCCGAAATGGCCGAATACATCTGGGGCAACAAAAAGAATGAACTCTGGAGCTACAACATATCATCGAATCCGGAAATAAATACTCCGCAGGATGGTTCGGAAATAAATATCGGCACCGCCGCTGTCGGCCGTCCGAGAGACATTTCCGTTGTGATACGCGCAAGCGAACTGAAAGACGACATCAGGGTCAGCTGCTCCGGCGACTTCTGTACAGCGGCACAATCAATTGCCGCTTCGGCCGCATGCTCCTCCGCCGGATATACCCTTACAGTGACTTTCAACGCTTCTGCCGCCGGCCCGGCGGAAGGCACCCTTACTCTAAGAAGCGGCGACATCAAGGTATCGTCGACTCTCCGTGCCGAAGCTGTCAACGGCCTTCCTGCCGACAAACCATCAGACATTACAGACTGCGGCTTTACCGCCACATGGGTAAATATCGGTGACAGCGACGCCTCCGGACGATACCGTCTCTGGGTGCTCGACTACGAGGACGACGAACCTCTGCCCGGCTACCCGAAACTGGTGGATGCCGCTGCCGAAAAATTTATTGTAAATGATCTTGAGTCTTCCACTAAATACTCGTATTTCCTACAGTCACAGACTCTTGCATCATCCAGATTCAGTTTTACGACTGCAGCGCCTATCCCCTCGATTGACTTCTATTACGATGGCGACCTCTACTTGACAGCAGTTCCGGGCGAACCGGGCGAGGCGGCGGAAATAGAAGCCGAGATTGAAAATATCAGCGGCGACATACAGCTGGCTGTCAAAGCTCCGTTCCAGATTTCAACCGACCACAGCGACTGGGACACCAAATGCACTCTCCCCGAAGGAGCCGACCGCTTCTACATACGCCTCTACGGAGACACACCGGGCGAATATACCACATCTGTCACAGCCAGAGCCGGCGACTTCTATAACGACGACGCTGAAATCAGCGGCTCCATCGGCAGTGTAATCTCTTTCTACGAAGATTTCGAACCCAAAGGCAGCGGAAGCTACAACGCGCACAGCTACACCGGTTCGGCCTGCGTCTGGAACTTCAATGACGCCGGCATGTGGGACGGCGATGTCGCTCATGGCGGTGAACGCGCTGTCCGTCTGGGTAAAAACGGCAATGGCTCTGTGGAAATGGCCGAAGATACAGCAAACGGAATCGGTAGCGTCAGCCTCTGGGCGCGCAGCTATAAAGACGCCGACGGCGAGGCCCGCTTCGAACTCCAATACTCCACCGACGGAGGCAAGCAATGGAAATCCGCAGGCGAGGCAGCGGCCAAGACCACCAATTATACAGAATTCCATTTTATCGTAAACCAGTCAGGCAAGGTGCGTCTGCGCATAGTCCAGACATACGGCAAACGCTGGTATCTCGACGACATAAGCGCATCGGCATACCGTGGCAATTCCGCCATCGATGATCCCGACGGCTACCACAGCTGGGATGCGTACAGCAGCGGTGGCGGCATTACTGTCTCTCTGACAGAAAATTCACGCATACTCGTTTACGGCACTGACGGAGTGGTATATGTAAGCGAGGAAGCAGCAGCCGGCGACAACAGCTACACCCTCCGGCAGGGTCTGTATCTGGTATCGGTCAACGGCCGCATCCGCCGCGTTGTTGTCCGATAATAGCCAAAATAGACACCAAATATATGTGATTCAATTTTTTAACAATATTTTTCATATATATATGAGAAAATTTCGTTAAATTTGCAATCATAAAATTTCTATGCAAATAGTTGTTTTATAGATAATTGTGTATTCAATAAGGGACAGTCGCGATGATTGCCCCTTATTTTTTGCAATCCGCGCTTATTCAGAGCTATGCGCCGTGTCCTGATTTTGAGCCGCCGCATGCTGGCTGTGCCCCTGACCGACGCCGGCGGCAGTGTGAGCCGGCGGGACGTCTGTAACAGTCAGCGAACTGCTCGAATATATTCCAAGTCCGAATTCCTCAGCCGACATGATGATATGCTCAAGCACACCGCTTAATATCGCCTCGTATTCATCCCAGTCCGTTGTGTTTGTAAAGGCCCAGATATTCAGAGGCACGCCGCTGTCGTTTGGCTCCTGCAGACGTATCATTATGCGCTCCGTCTTCGATATCTTCGGATGATTCGTCAGATAATAGCCTATATATGCCCTGAACAGGCCAAGGTTGGTAAGCGAACTTCCACTGATTGCACGGATACCGGCATCGCTGATTGTATGGTCGGGCGCTTCTTTCGTACGCGCTACGAATTCCTGCAGTTCCGGATGAAGGGCGCACACACGCGCCACTCGCGCGGCATCACAAGGCACTACCGTAGTCAGATCCACGATAAGAGATTCAAAAATCCGCCTCACTCCGCTCTCCCACATGCCCCGGTAGTTCTGAAACGAAGTGGACACCAGTGTATAGGGCGGCACCATCACAAGCGTCTTGTCGAAATTGCGGATTTTAACTGTCGACAGCGTCACATCCTCAACTATGCCATTGGCCTGGGTACCCTGGATCACAACCCAGTCGCCAACCCTGAGCATGTCGTTCTCCGACATCTGTATGCCGGCTACAAAACCCATTATCGTATCCTTGAAAATCAGCGACAATACTGCGGCAAAAGCTCCAAGTCCGGTCAGCAACGCCACCGGCGACTTGTCTATTATCACCGACACCGACACTATGACTATTATTATCCAGACTATTCCGGTGGCGATGTTAAGAATGCCCTTGAGCGGAAGATTGCGGGAATTTTCATGCGTGTTGAAACGATAGAATATGAAATGGAACACTGCCGCCACTCCTATGCCTACGCACACCAGCGTGTAGACAACTGCCAGCTTGCCTATTATATCCAGCGCCTTGCTGCCGCTGACAAACGCAAACGGAAGCATGGCCAGAAACACAAGCGGCGGTATCACATGGCTGCATTTCACAAGTGTATGCTGCTGTAACAGCTCTCGTCCGATGCCGCCGTCGTGGAGTGCCACCGCCTTCTGAGTCACAAAGAGAATGACTTTTTTCACTGCCGTGCCGATAATCAGCGACACCGCTATGATTATCGCCACATATATGATTTCCTCGACAGTCTGCTCCTGCCTCAGTCCGATATGGTCGAGCAGGCGGTCGATGTGTTTCAGCAACCACAGTGCTATGGTATGGGTAGGGATTAAATCTACAGGCATAATACATTGGAATATAGCATGATTATTCTTTCGCTGTACAGGCGCTGAACCGGCGACCCGATGCAATTAAAACAAGCTATATGCCCGTAGTGTTGGGTACAAAAAAAAATTACTCGTCATCACGACGGGTAATCTCTTAAACCTTAAATCTAATACCATGAAAAACACATTGCAAAGTTACGAAGTTTTTATGTTATAAAACATATTTTTCTCTAAAAAAATCACAACGTTTACACTTTTTAACCTAAAAATAAATCTGGCCCTATGACTGACGGCTCTTGGACGGTATTTGCTACGAAGATACTTGCAGAAACCGGAGTTTTTCCGTACATTTGCATTTGCTCGCAGTGGAGCAAACCTAATCAAGACAACATTTGTTAATATAGAAAGATATTTCATATGTCAACCAACAGCATTCAGACCGGCCTGCGGCAGGCTCTCCCTCGTGTAGATGGCATGCGGGTGGCTATTGTTTCCACTTTATGGAACTCGGAAGTCACCGACCGCCTCCTCGACGGTGCCCTCGGGGTTTTCAAGGCAGAAGGGTTCGACGACAGCCAGATTATGACTTTTCATGTACCGGGAGCTGTCGAACTGACATTCGCCGCTTCACAGCTTATCGAGTCGGAAGCATTCGAAGCCATAATCGTTCTCGGCTGCGTTATCCGTGGCGGAACTCCTCACTTCGATTATGTATGCCAAAGCGTGACCCAGGGCATTACCGCACTCAACGCCGACTGTGACACTCCTGTCATTTTCGGTGTCCTTACCGTCGACAAGCTTCAGGACGCTCTCGACAGAGCCGGAGGTTCTCTCGGAAACAAAGGCGCCGAAGCTGCCGAAGCTGCCATCAGAATGGCCGACTTCCGTCTGAAGGTCGCAGACCTCTGAAAGACATACGCTCTGTCAGATTGCCTGGGCTGTAGGTCCGCACATACGATAACTAACTGTTAAATACATGATATTATGGCAGACAATCGTAAATCCAACATCTGGGCGTGGCTTATCATAGGCCTCCTTGTGGCCGCTCTGGCAATAGGCGTTCTTTTCTATATCGGCTGGTTCGACAACCGGACTCATGTAGATTCAAACAACGGTGACAATGTGACGGAACAATATCCGACAGAGTCACGCCCGGACGACCCCGGTGAAAGCGAATGGCAGAACGCCGACCACCAGTCGCTGCGCGATGTCATCGCTGACCCGGAGACACCGACCGCAACACCTCCTAATCCTTAGAGCCGGTTCGACAATAAATGTTAACGCCAGGGCGATGGTATTTATAACAGATGGCTCTGTATCAGGAAATAAAAGTATTAATCAAATAAAAAATAAGTTCGACAAGAAATGCAAAGTCCGGAGAGAAAAGTTACCTTTTGATTGCATCTTTTTTGCATCTTGCACGCTTTGAATCAGTCGTGTAC
>CAMWUD010000092.1 GCA_947177365.1 uncultured Porphyromonadaceae bacterium
CCCTCAACCACAGGAACGCCATACGGCTAATCAACGGCGACGCATCAGCTCTCGAAAGCGTGGCACCTGCCGATATTTTCGTGGCCAATATCAACCGCAATGTAATCACCGCCGACATCGACCGCTATGCCTCTCGGCTGCGCGAAGGCGGCTGCATGCTCCTGAGCGGATTCTACGAACACGACATACCTGTGGTGCTTGAAGCAGCGGCGCCGCTCGGACTTGTGGAAAGCGCCCGCAGCATTTCTGCCGAAGGCGACCCCTGGTGCTGCCTTACTCTCACTGCAAAAACTGAATGATGGGCCGCACAGCAATCTCGATTCTCGCTGCCGCATCGGCCGTCTGGGCTTTCGCACAGACGCCGCAGACTGCCGACACAGCCAATTCCAGCCTCGCTCCGACAAGCGACTCATGCGACAGCATAGCCTGCAGCCGCAGCATGGATGCGGCATTGACGCCCGAACCCGCTGCGGCAAACCGTGTAAAATTCTGCTGGGGCGCCGAGATAGGCGGTTCGGTGGATATGAGCGGACACGACATGTCGTCGATAGATTTCAATCTGGCTTTCGGACTGAAATACAAATGGGTCAAAATGTTCGGTCTGGGCGCAGGCACACATATTATGGTATCCAATCCCTGCCGCACATTTCCGGTATACTGCGATTTCAAAACCGATTTCTCGCGTCGGCAAAACCTCCTCTTCCTGAGTCTCAAAGGAGGCGCCGCCCTGAATTATTACGAAGACAACGCTCACTCGACGGGTGCATACGCATCAGGAGCGCTCGGTGTGAACTTTGCCCGCAGCAGCAAATTCACCTCATATATGACCGTGGGCTACACATTCATACAGAGACCCGACATACATGAGGCCGAAATAGCGCATCCCGACGTACACATGGCCACAATCAGACTCGGCATCACATTCTGACCGAGGTCAAAATATGTCAGGGGCCTGCCGGACAACTGGCCGGCCGGCCCCTGACAGTATCAAAACTGCGGTATGGTGCGAATCAAGAACCGAGATAACTCTTGAGCAGGCGGCTACGCTGCCCTTTCAGGCGGCGGATGGCCTTTTCTTTAATCTGGCGCACACGTTCACGAGTGAGATCGAATTTCGCGCCGATTTCTTCCAGAGTCATTTCCTGGCATCCTATGCCGAAGAACATTTTCAGGATTTCCCGCTCACGTTCGTGCAGCTGACGCAGGGCACGGTCCACCTCGTTGGAAAGCGATTCCTGGTTGAGTGTGGCATCGGCCATAGGGGAGTCATCGTTGGTAAGCACATCGAGCAGACTGTTGTCCTCGCCTTCGACAAAAGGAGCATCCACGGAAATGTGACGGCCTGATACCTTGAGAGTATCGGCGATTTTGTCTTCCGGCACACCAAGCGACTCGGCAAGTTCTTCAGCCGAGGGACGACGTTCGTTTTCCTGCTCGAATTTAGAAAGAGCCTTGCCAATCTTATTGAGCGATCCCACCTGATTCAGAGGCAGACGTACAATACGCGACTGCTCGGCCAAAGCCTGAAGAATCGACTGGCGAATCCACCATACAGCATAAGAGATAAATTTGAATCCGCGTGTTTCGTCAAATTTACGGGCTGCCTTTATCAGGCCGAGATTTCCTTCGTTGATAAGGTCGGGCAGCGCGAGACCCTGGTTCTGGTACTGCTTGGCCACCGACACAACAAAGCGTAGATTTGCCCTGGTGAGTTTTTCGAGCGCGGCCTGGTCATCCTGTTTGATTCTCTGAGCCAGCTCAACCTCTTCTTCTACGGAAATAAGTTCTTCACGACCGATTTCCTGAAGATATTTGTCAAGCGAGGCGCTCTCGCGGTTGGTGATTGATTTTGTAATCTTTAATTGTCTCATATCTCTTGTATCCGGATTAAGCGTGCAAAGTTACGAATATTTTGTGAATTACGAAAAGAGTTTCGTCAAAATTTTCGCAAGATAAAACGGTTTTATCGGCTGTTTTATTACCGGATTCCGTATAGTTAGGGTTATTTAACTATTTATAGCGTGCCCAGCGTATAAGTTCGCTGAAAGTAGGCTTCTTGCCGTACATGAATATGCCCACACGGTATATCTTGGCGGCAAGCCATATCAGACCTATGAACGCGGCATACAGCAGTACAAGCGACAGGATTGTCTCCCATGCCGGAATACCGAACGGGATGCGGGCCATCATCACCATCGGAGATGTAAACGGTATGATTGACGCCCAGAATGCCACACCCGACATAGGATTGTTGAGTACCGACGGAGCCAGAATGAAACCAATCAGTATCGGCAGCACTGCCACCATCTGCAACTGTCCGGCATCCTGGATGTTGTCGACAGCAGAACCGATAGCCGCATAAATCGACGCATAGAAAAGATAACCGCCTATCAGGAACAGTATCATGTATGCGAACAGCATGGCCACATATCCGGCATTGCCGAGCTGCGAGAGCACTGCTGCGAAATCAGCATCCGAACCGGCCACCGAACTTATCACCAACGGCATCACCCACACTGTGAACGACAGCACTATGCCGGCCCATATCAGTATCTGCGTCATGGCCACGAGTCCTACACCGATGATTTTTCCGGCCATCAGAACCGACGGTTTTACCGATGAAACCACGATTTCAAGCACACGGTTGTTTTTCTCTTCTATGATTGATGTCATGACCATCTGGCCATACATAAGTATAATCATGTAGAGAATAAATGCCATGGCCATGCCCATGCCGTAGCTCAGGCCGGAAGATGTCTCTTCGTCGGCTTTGTCGATACGCATGGTGCTCAGTGTCACGTCGGCATGTATGCTGTTGAGAATCTGCTCAAGATTGGCGATGTCGTAGCGTGCCAGTCGTATGGCTTCGATATCTGACTCTATCTGTCCGCTGATATACTGCTCCACCATCATCGAGGCCGGACCATGTGTATAGAGTCTGACATCCGACGGACTATCCACTATGTGCTTTCCTATTTCGAGTACTCCGTTGAACGACTCGTCGGCCTTGGCCTCTTCGATGCTGAGCGCTACTGTCTGGAAGTTGACTTCCGCACTGTTCTGCAGTCGTGGTGCGATAACACCGGAATTGTCGATTACGGCGATTCTCTGTTCTTCCGGCGAAGAGAATACAGCGATAAGCGCCGGCACCACCATCAGACCCACCATAAACAGCGGCATCAGAATCGTGGTGATGATAAAGCTCTTGCGCTTTACCCTCTCGAGGTATTCGCGCGATATGATTATTGAAAGGGGTGAGTTCATTGCTGGTTGGAATTTGAAGCTTCTACTGTTCTGATAAATATATCGTCCATGGTGGGGAGCAGCTCGCTGAATCCCCTGAGGTCTACGGCATTGTTGGCCAAAGATATCACCTGGCGCATATCAGCCATGTCGTGCAGCCGGATGCGCGCGCAGCTGTTGCCGTCGCGGTCGGGCGGTGTCTGCTCTACCGATGCTGCAGCATCGCCAATAGCCGCACGCAGCGTCTGGAAATCGCCGGCGAAGCGCATCTGCATGCTGTTGTCGCTGAAACGGCGGCGGAGATCCGACACCTTGCCGCTGAGTATGTCATGACTTTTGTTGATGAGCGTGATTGAATCGCACAGTTCTTCCACGCTCGACATATTATGTGTCGAGAATATCACTGTGGCTCCTTCGTCGCGCAACTTCAGTATCTCACGTTTGAGCACATTGGCGTTGATGGGGTCGAATCCGGAGAAGGGCTCGTCGAAAATAAGCAGTTCCGGCTTGTGGAGCACGGTGACGATAAACTGCACTTTCTGCGCCATGCCTTTGGAGAGTTCCTCCACTTTCTTGTTCCACCATCCGGAAATCTCCAGACGTTCGAACCACTGGCGCAACGACCGTTCGGCTTCCTGCCGCCCGAGTCCTTTCAGTCGGGCGAAGAAAAGCGCCTGCTCGCCTACTTTCATTTTCTTATACAGTCCGCGTTCTTCGGGCAGGTATCCTATATTCACCACATCGGCGGCCGTGAGCGGCCGTCCGTTGAACATCACACTTCCACTGTCCGGAGCGGTGATATGATTGATAATCCTGATAAGCGTGGTTTTTCCTGCTCCGTTTGGCCCGAGCAGACCGTACACTTTTCCACGCGGAACTTCAAGCGACACATCGTCGAGAGCCACGTGATTTGTAAAAGCCTTTGTGATATGTTCGGCTTTGATGATTGAATCCATATTTTACTGTGTTTTTTTCTTTTGACGCAACAACTGCAAAAAAATTACATCCGCAACACTCAAAAAGAGGATGCCGCCGGAGCCGCATCCTCTTTCCACGTTTCAACTATTTATTTATGAGAGCCTCATTATCCAGTATCACTACTCGATAGTAAGGACGAGGGATGATGATTTGCATCACTTTTCATACATGCTTACTGTCATAACAATCCCTGTCCGTTTTCTATTCCGTATATTGGTATAAAAGAGGCTTCTGTTGGTTTAATTATACTAAATCTTACGGATTTTTCTGCCTTCGAGCGCCACTTCGCCGAGCTCTTCGAGACGCCGCAGTATTTCAAGAGCTTCTTCCTGGCGGCTGCCGTAGCGTCCGGCGAATGCCTGCACGTCGGCATATCCGCAGCCACCCGCCTCGATCACAGCCATTATGTCGTCAAGAACCGCATCCGGATCAAGTCCGACACGCTGTCTGTCGCTACTGCGTCTGGCTCTGCAATAATCGCAACGTCCGCATTCAGCCGCTTCCTTTTCACCGAAATAGCGCAGCATGGCCTGCACGCGGCAGCGGCTGTCATCGAAAGCGAAGGCAC
The DNA here is from genome assembly GCA_947177365.1 of uncultured Porphyromonadaceae bacterium. Lineage (GTDB taxonomy): Bacteria > Bacteroidota > Bacteroidia > Bacteroidales > Muribaculaceae > CAG-873. The sequence goes on from CAMWUD010000092.1 coordinate 4,790, forward strand.
ACACACTTTCCATCCGGCGCCGCGCTTTTTCCAGCCGGTGTTCATATACGCTCTGCGGGAGTCCGATGTAGCGGGGCAGCTGCCGCCGCTGGGTATAGTGGATATATGGTTCGAGACGCCGGGGTACATAATGTATCACATGCATGCGCGCGAGCGTCAGCAGCGACTCATACACCTGCTCTGTAGTAAGGCCGCAATCGCGCGACATCGATTCCTCGCTTATGTTCACATAGTCGGAGAAAAGCCCGGCATAAGTGCGCAGCAGACATTGGAACACCCTGTCGGTCTGCGCATCCAGATTGAGCGAATAGAATTCATCTTTCCGTATGAGTATCATCACACGGGCCAGCGAGGCGCAGTCATCGACATATTCCAGATAGCCCGACAGCGTGAGTATACCAAGAGCACTGCGCACTCTTGCCGGCTGGAAGCGGTTCATCACACAGAAGCGGTCTATATCAAAACTGTATACCTGACGAAAGCCGCCGTCGACAGCCACATCGAGCCAGACTCCGACACGGTCATAGATTCTGACTATCTCCTCCTTCGGAGGAAACGCATCCGACAAACGCCGCGACAGCAAGCCTTTGTCGGCACGCGCGACAAGCATCACCGCATAGCTCGGCAATCCGTCGCGACCGGCACGACCGGCCTCCTGGTAGTATTCTTCAAGCGACGGTGGCACGTCGTAGTGTACCACAACCCGTACGTCCGGTTTGTCGATACCCATTCCAAAGGCATTCGTAGCCACGATGACTCTTATGCTGCCGTCTTTCCATCTGTTCTGCTTTTCGTTTTTGTCCTCGGGCGCGAGTCCGGCATGATAATAGTCGGCGCTGATGCCGGAGCGCTGAACCAGGACCGACAATTCGCGTGTGCGTTTTCTTGAGCGCACATACACAATCGATGTGCCTGCGGTGTTCTGCAGTATCTTCAGCATCATACCTTCCTTGTCCTCGCCTCTGCGCACCAGATAGCTGATGTTGTTGCGGCTGAAGCTGAGCGAAAACTTGGCCGGGTTGCACATGCCGAGTCTGACGGATATGTCTTCGACCACTTCGGGTGTGGCGGATGCCGTGAGTGCAAGCATCACCGCATCCGGAAATATTTTGCGTAAATCGGCGATTTTCAGATAGTCCGGACGGAAGTCGTAGCCCCACTGCGATATACAGTGTGCCTCATCGGCCACTATCATGTCAATCTGCCAGCGGTCGAGTTCTTCAAGAAAACTCTTGCGCTGCAGCCGTTCGGGCGAGACGTACACCAGATGTGTCTTCCCAAGCCGGGCGCGGTCGCAGGCAAGCTGCTGTTCCTGCCGGGTGAGTCCGGAATGTATGCACACCGCCATGATGCCGCGCTGACGCAGATTGTCTGTCTGGTCTTTCATCAGCGATATGAGCGGTGTCACCACAAGGGTCACGCCCGGCATCATCAGCGCCGGCACCTGGAATGTGATACTCTTGCCTCCGCCGGTGGGCAACAGGCCGATAGTATCGCGCCCCGACAGCACCGACTCCACAATCTCAAGCTGGCGCGGACGGAACGAGTCATAACCCCAGTAGCGACGGAGTATGTCCAGCGGCGAACTCACTGTCGTGTATGTATCTGCTTTACTTGCAGCTGCAATGTGGAGGTGGCGTTGCGATGGCGGTTCTCCTCTATGGTGAAACAGATGTCGAAGGGCTGTCCGGAATGTATGTAGTCGAAGTGCCGGGCCATGTTGAAGGCTATGGCATTGATTACTTTGCCGGATGTGTCATCGACGATGTCAAGCTTGATATGCTCAAGCTGCTTGCCCACGAGTTTGCTGCTGCCGAAATCGCGTACATTCTTGGCGCAGAACACCGGTTTCTGGTTGCCGGGGCCGAAAGGATTGAAAAGGCGCAGCGTCGACACAAACTCGGGAGTAATCTGCGAGAAAGTCAGCAGTGCGTCGATATCGATTTGCGGTGTCAGCTGGTCGGGGGTGATGTTGTGAGCCACATACTCTTCGAAACGTCGCGTGAATTCGGGTATGTTCTCTTCTTTCAGCGACAATCCCACGGCATAGGGATGACCACCGAAATTTTCAAGAATATCACGGGCCGAATCCACCGCCTTGTAGATGTCGAAGCCCTGGACCGAACGCGAAGAGCCGGTGGCGAGTCCGTTGGTCAGGGTCAGCACCACCGATGGCTTGTAATACAGCTCGGTCAGACGCGAGGCCACGATGCCTATGATTCCTTTGTGCCAGTCTTTGTTATAGATTACAATTGATTTTTTCGGCGAATGCATCTCGCCTCTGGCCTCAAGTATGGCGTTGGCTTCGTCTGTAATACGTTTGTCGAGTTCCTTGCGGTCTTTATTGTACTGGTCGATGGCTATTGACCGCGCATTCGCGTCCTTGCTGTCGCGGGCCACGAGCAGTTCGACTGCCTCGCGACCGCTCTGCATGCGTCCGGAGGCGTTGATGCGGGGTCCGATTTTAAATATCACATCACTGATGCTGAGTTCTTTTCCTCCCATGCCGCATGTGCGTATGATCGCTCGAAGACCCATGTTCGGATTGCTGTTGAGCCGTTTCAGACCCACATATGCCATCACGCGGTTTTCATCCACCATAGGCACAATATCGGCGGCGATACTTACGGCCACAAGGTCAAGCATGCCTTCAAGCTCGGCGGTACCGATGCCGTTGCTTATCGAGAATGCCTGCATGAACTTGTAGCCCACTCCGCAGCCCGAGAGATGCGGACAGGGATAAGTGCTTCCTTCCAGCTTGGGGTTCAGAATCGCCACTGCCGGAGGCAATTCATCGTCGGGCACATGATGGTCGCAGATAATGAAATCGATTCCGAGTTCACGCGCATACCTGATTTCTTCAATAGCCTTTATGCCGCAGTCGAGTATTATAATCAGTTTCACGCCGGCCTCAGCGGCGGCATCGATGCTCTTGCGGGATATTCCGTAGCCTTCATCGTAGCGTGTAGGGATATAGTAGTCTATTTCAGAATAGAAATTCTGAAGGTAGCGGTATACGAGAGCCACCGCCGTAGTGCCGTCGACATCATAGTCGCCGTACACCATGATTTTTTCTTTTGCCCCCATAGCCTTGTTCAGGCGGTCTACAGCCTTGTCCATATCGGGCATCAGAAACGGGTCGTGCAAATCACGCAGCGACGGATGAAAGAATTTCTCCGCCTCTGCAACCGACGTAATTCCGCGCTGCACAAGCAGTTCGCTTATCGGCTCACAATTGGAGAATCGTCGCGCGAGTTCGTTCTCGAGTTTCTGTTCTTCTGTAGTCAGGGGTAAATAGTTCCATTTACCTGTCATTTATGTTGTTCTTTTTTTTGCTTGGCAGTACACCCCTGACAGAAGGATGGTTAAGAGGAGTATGAAACGTTGCCGTGGCGACAGACTGTCAGGAGCGTGAAGCCTGCAGTTCCCTACTTAGGCTTCAATATGCAAAAATAGCCAAAATAATTGAATTATCCCGGCTATTTAAACTTATTTAATACATGTCGTACGGCTATTCCCTGCTCAGATGCACATCCATCTGCGGGAAGGGGAAGTGTATGCCTGCCTCAGGCAGTTCCACAAATATACGCTCGTTGATGCTGTAGTAGACATCCCAGTAGTTTTTTGTCTGTGTCCAGGCTCGTGCCTTGAGCACTACCGCGCTGTCGGCAAGCTGGTCGACCACCACCACGGGCGCACGGTCGACACGCGGCGTACGCCGGCGCAGACGAATCACCCGCTCGCTGACTTTCTCCTTTACTTCCTCATGACGTCTGAACAGGCGTTTGTACCACGGACGGTGTTCTGCGGCATCGCCAGTCGTTCCGGCGTCTTTCTCGCTCCGGCTCTGCTGCACGGCCGCTTCATCAAGTCCGCGGGCCGAGCGCTCACGCCTCGCCTGCTCTACCGCCCGCTGCTGCCGGTCTTCCTCTATGTATCTTTTCACCACCCGCTGGTCGGCGTTGAGCAGTTCGAGTATGCGCTTGCGAGCCGCATCGACACTGTCGCTGTAACTGATGCTTACAGTCCAGTCGACACGACGGTAGTCTTCACGCGACCAGTTGTTGACCGAGCCTGTCGACAGACCGCCGTTCGGTATGATTATGGCTTTGTTGTCGTATGTGGTGATGATTGTGTGGAATATCTGTATTTCCTTCACTGTTCCCGCAAA
>CAMWUD010000093.1 GCA_947177365.1 uncultured Porphyromonadaceae bacterium
TCAGGTAGTCGAGCAGACGACGACGCTTACCTACCAGCATCTTAAGAGCGCGTTCTGTAGTATGATCCTTGTGATTCGACTTCAGGTGCTGAGTCAAATGAGCGATACGGACCGAGAATAATGCAATCTGTGCTTCAGGTGAGCCAGTGTCAGTCTTGCCCTTACCGTACTTCTCGAAGATCTGTACTTTTTCTTCAGAATTTAAGTGCATTCTTTCAGATGTTTTGGAGTTAATAATATAGTGTATATATATGCGCCACCGCAGGAGCGGTACGCAATTCGGGTGCAAAGTTACAACTTTTCTGCAACTTCGCACCCGAATTATCTTTTTTTAACAGTGTCAGTCGGAGAAATTCACGCGCTCTTTCGCGGGGTTGCGGAAGAAGAGCTTGTGGTCGGCATACTCCTGGGCTGCGATAAGGGTGGGTTTGGGCAGCTTTTCGTAGTAGCGCGAGATTTCTATCTGCTCACGGTTTTCGCTGATTTCCTCAAGGTTGTCGTTGAGGGAGGCGAATTCCTGAAGTTTCTTTTCCAGATCGTATTTCATTTCACCTGCAATCTGGTTGGCACGTTTTGCTATGATGCACACTGTTTCGTAGACGTTGCCGGTGTCCTGCGAAAGCTCAATCATGTCGCGGGTGACGGTATTGAGCGGCGCGTTGCTTTTCTTGTAGTCCATCAGTCTGATAGGTTTAGAGAGTTTTCAAATTCGGATGTGGCGTGCGTCAGTCTTTGACGTAGCGTTGTGCCACTTTGTAGATATTCTCGGCCTCGCCGCGGTGCGGTGAGTCGGGGTAGTTGTTGATATAGCTGAAGTATTCGTCAACCACCTCGCGGAAGCGGTCGGCCTTGCGCTCGTCGACACTCATGGAGGCTTCCTGATAGCGGGCTTTGAGTATCAGCAGTTCAAGGTCTTCCTTGTATTTTGAATACGGATAGTTCTTGATGGCGTTGCGGGCCACAATCACGGCCGATTCATAGTTGTTGCCCATATAGTTGCCCAGATTGTAGTAGAGCTGGGCGTTCTGCAGCTCTTTGAGGGTGAGTTTGTCCTGAAGCTCGAATATGGCGTTCTGGGCGATACTCACTTTGTCGGAGCGGGGGAAGAACTCCAGAAATCCCTGCAGCTCCTCTATGGCCTTGATGGTGCCGCTCTGGTCGAGCTGAGGCTCCGGCGAGTCGAGATAGTAGCCGTAACCGCTGTAGAAGCGGGCGAGCTCGGCATACTTGCCTTTGGGATAACGGCTGTAGTAGGTCTGGAAATACTGGCCCGAGTTGATGTAGTCCTTGTTCTCATAGTGGCTGAGAGCGAGAAGATACAGCGACTCTTCGGCTTTGTCGCGGCCTTTGAACACTGTTATGCAGTCTTTGAGTATGGTGGCGGCCTGCACATATTTTTTCTGCTCGAAGGCACGCTTGGCATAGTCGAACTTATAGTCGTAATCGGTACTCTTCTGCGCCCTCTGGTATTCACCGCAGGAGCACAGGAGCAGGGCCATAAGAGCTATGTAGATGATTCTTGTCATTCTCTTTTTTGCGTTTTATCATGCAAAGTTAGCTATTTTTTCCGAATTTATCCGGCCGCGGGCATTCTATTTGTGCCAAAAATGGTTAAATCAGACCTTTTAGGCTTTGACTTGTTCCGCCGCGCAAGGTCATATCAGTGTATTTTGCTAATTTTGCAATATGAACACTCTTGACGATACTTCGCTTGTATCCGCCATGCGCGGCTTCATTGACCGCCACGGACTGCTGAGCCCGGGGCGTCCGGTGATTGTGGCGCTCAGCGGCGGCGCTGATTCCGTCGCTCTGCTGGCCGCCTTGACCGATGCCGGCTACGAGTGTCTGGCCGCCCACTGCAATTTTCATCTTCGCGGTGAGGAGTCGATGCGCGATGCCGCACACTGTGCCGACATATGCCGGAGGCTCGGCGTGGACCTGACTCTGCGCGACTTCGATGTGCCCGAACGCATGGCTCGCACCGGAGAGTCGGTGGAGATGGCCTGCCGCAGTCTGCGCTACGAATGGTTCGAATCTATGCTCGACCGCGAACGCGCCCAAGCCATAGCCGTGGGGCATCACCGCGAAGATTCCGTGGAGACCTTCATGCTCAATATGCTCAGAGGCACCGGTCCGCGCGGTCTGTGCGGCATCCGTCCACGCAACGGCTATGTGGTGCGTCCGTTGCTGTCATGCAACCGTCGGATGATAGAGGACTATCTGCGCACCCGCGGTCTGGAATTTGTCACCGACTCGACCAATGCCGAGAACGACTTCAAGCGCAACCGTCTGCGCAACATCGTGTTGCCCGCGCTTGAAGAGCAGTTTCCCGGCGCAGGCGATGCGGTATGCCGTACGGCAGGACAGGTGTCGGAGTGCATGGCGCTGTACAGCGACCTTGTGAAGGAGCGCGCCGCCCGCTACCGTCGCGGCAGCGATATACTTGTGGCCGATATGGTGGCCGCCGAGCCGCATGCCCGCATGCTGCTGTACGAAATGCTGCACGAGAGCGAGGGCTTCAACATGTCGGCAGTAAGCGACATCATTGCCGCAGCCGGTCGCTCCGGCCGCACTTTCATTTCCGCCGACGGACACATCCGCGAACTCCACGGCGGAGTGCTGCGTACGGCAGGCGGTTCTCACTCCGTTGATGAAGAATTTCCGGTCGACCTGCGGCGCGACATCCTCTCTCCGGTGTATATGACAGTCACACGCCACCACGTGAGCGAATTCCGTCCGGAAAGGAATCCGTCGGCCATATATCTCGATGCATCGGTTCTTGACGATGACAGCCGGCCTCTGACACTGCGCCACTGGCGCCGGGGCGACCGTCTGGATCCATTCGGCATGAAAGGCAGTCGTCTTGTGAGCGACATTTTCTCCGATGCCGGACTGGATCCGGGGCGCAAACGCTCGGTATGGCTTCTATGCCAAGGCGACAGGATACTGTGGGTCTGCGGGCTGCGGGCGTCGCGACACTTCAGCGTAGGGCCTGACACTAAGGAATATATCAGAGTGGAACTCAGGGCAGGGATATGAATACAAAATCAAGCATGCGGCCATCGGCCGTATGATAATCAATAAAAAAATCAGATAATGAAACGCTTCGTAAAATTATTGATTCTGTGCACAGCAGCCGCAATGGCCGCTCCGATGGCCGGAGCACAGGTGCAGATCACCAAAGTAGATAAAATCCAGCCCAACGAAGAGGTGTTCATGGACATGGCCGTATCGGCCGCCAAAACATCCGTGGCCGACAACGGACTGCCTTGCGGCGCTGTAGTGATTCTCAACGGAGCATGGCGTTCGACCGGCATGCCGTCGAACGAAATCTCCGCCGAACAGACGGCCATCAACAAGGCACGCACCAAATCGCTGGGCAATGCCGCTGTCTACACAGTGGTGCAGCCTACGGCAGCTGCATGCAAGGCCATAGCCGAATCAGGCGTAGGAGCAGTGTATTTCGCCGTCCCCGCCGACAAAGCCATTGCCGCAGGCATATATCCGGCCTCGGCCTACGAAGGCGCGGATGCCGCGACTCGCTTCGTGCAGATTGATTTTCCTGAGGCCGACAGCCTCGTGAACCAATGGAAGGGCAAAAAGTAAGACTTCCTTACTTCGATGCTCTGCGTGGGCTGGCCATCATGTGCGTGGTGTCGATACATTGCGCGCCTGTATTGTCAGGTTCCGTAGGCGACAGCTGTGCGACCGTACTCTTCCGTGGTCTGCACGATGTGGCCGTGCCTCTGTTTCTGGCGCTTTCCGGCTACTTTCTGACCCTCCGCGACAAGGCTGCCGACCACCGCTCTTTCCTGCGCCGGCAGCTTCCGGGCATCTACATACCGATGCTGCTGTTCTCGCTGCCGTGGCTGTATCTTACATACGTCACTGAAATCATCTGGCACGTGCGCGTACTGAATCCGGAGGGCATCGCCGTACAACTTGCCAAATTGTTCGGCGGAGGCTTCGGCACCATGTATTTCGTGACTGTGCTGATTCAGTTCTACCTGTTGCTGCCGTGGCTGCAACGTCTGGCCAATGGCCGGGGTCTGGCCATAGCTGCGGCTGTGACTCTCCTTGCCAATATCGGCAGCGAATGGCTGCAATTTTTCAGCGGTTGCGACCTGCTGCAGGTGGTGCATTCCGGTCTGTTTGTCAACTGGCTGCTATTCTTTGTCATGGGCATGTGTTTCGCCCGGCGCCGCCCGGATTCCGGCCTGCTCATGCCGCTTGCACTCATTGCAGCAGGTCTGGCGATGCAATACGCAGAAACAGTATATATAAGCGGATGCGATGTGTCGCCTCAGTTCTGGCTTGACTACAAGACCGGAAGCAGTGTGCTGGCCGCCGGCATAATATGGCTTCTGTTCGACCAGCGGACGGAGCGCTGTTTCAGAGACAACGTCCTTAACCGTGGCTTACGGTACCTGGGGCGGATGGCGTTCGGCATATACCTGCTCAATCCGCTGTTCGCATGGGTGATTGTGCTGTATGTGCCAGTGCTCAGCGACTCATGGGCAGGCAGATGGATTTTTACCATGGCATGCTGCATGGCGGTAGTGGAAATTGGCCGCCGCATACACAGGCCCATGGCCGAACGCTATCTTGGATTCCGCTGAGCCAGAGCGCGGTTGAGCAGATTCACAAACTGGTAGTTTTTCAGTCCCCAGCGGGGTTCTATCAGCAGGTCGGCGGGCGATTGCGACACAAAGCGCTCAATCGCTATGTCGGGTCTGAGCCGTTCGATTATATCGATACACAATTCTATATAGCTCTCGGGGGTGAAGCGGATAAAATCCGTTTCACCTTTCTCATATTGTTGCGCCAGACGGGTGCCTCTGATTATCTGAAGCTGATGGAATTTCACTGTCTCCACCGGCAGGCGGTTCAGTCGTGCGACTGTCTCCAGCATCATCTGACGTGTCTCTCCGGGCAGACCGAGTATGAAGTGCAGGCCGCAGTGCAGGCCGCACCCGGCGGTCAGTTCAACAGCCTTCACCGTATCGGCCCAGACATGACAGCGGTTCACGGCCTGCAGTGTCGAGTCATGGCTGCTCTCTGCCCCGTATTCCATTATCACCGGTCTGTCACCGGCCACCGAACGAATATCTTGCAGCAGCCCGGCATCCACGCAGTCGGGGCGGGTGCCTATAATCAGCCCTACCACTCCGTCGACAGCCAGTGCGCGGCTGTAAAGGTCGAGGAGCTGTTCGCGAGGACCATGCGTGTTTGTATAGCTTTGGAAATATGCCAGGTAGCGCATATTCGGATATTTGCCGGCGAAGAAACGCTTCCCGGCCTCCAGGCGGGATTCAAGATCGGGAGCGTCCGATGAAGTGTCGGGCGAGAAGGATGCGTTGTTGCAATAGCTGCAGCCTCCGCGTCCGATTGTGCCGTCGCGGTTGGGGCAGCTGAAGCCTGCATCGACTGTGATTTTCTGTAACTTGCCCTCGAAGAGCGTCGAGAGCCAGTCGGCATAGTCGCGGTACCAGGGATTGCTCATAGTCGGTTGCAGCGTTTGATCAGCAGTGCGTCGAGCACAGTCATGGCGGCCATGGCCTCCACCACCGGCACGGCTCTCGGCACCACACAGACATCATGGCGGCCTGACGGACTGAGTGTAATCTCATTGCCGCTGTCGTCGACAGTCGGCACCGGCCGCATCATCGTGGCCACAGGCTTGAAGGCTACTCTGAAATATATATCCTCGCCATTGCTTATGCCACCCTGGATTCCGCCGGAGTGGTTAGTGAGCGTATGAAGCATGCCGTCGCCGGACGCCGGAGCAAACAGGTCGAGCACTTCACTGCCGCGACGGTCAATGTCGTCAAAGCCCATGCCGTAGTCGAAGCCTTTGGCCGCCGGTATGCCCAGCATGGCGGCTGCAAGCGAGGCCTGCAGTTTTCCGAACACAGGCTCGCCAAGTCCGGCCGGCACACCGCTTATCACACAGCTGACCACACCGCCGAGTGTATCGCCTTCGGCGCGTGCCTGCTCCACGGCCTTAAGCATGACGGCAGCAGCCGTGGCATCGGGACAACGTAGCGCACAGCCATCGATGTCCGACAGGTCGAGCTGACGGTAGCTCTGCGGCAGACGTATGGCGGCAATCTGCGAGGTGTAAGCCTTTATGCTGATGCCCTCCCGCTTCAGAAGCTGCATGGCAAGGGCACCCCCAACCATGCGCGCGGCTGTCTCGCGTGCCGATGCGCGACCGCCTCCACGATAATCGCGCAGACCGTATTTGGCTGTATAGCTGTAGTCGGCATGCGAGGGCCGGAATGCGTGCTGCAACTGGCTGTAGTCGCGGCTGCGCGCATCGCCGTTGGCTATGGCGAAAGCAATCGGAGTGCCTGTGGTCCGGCCGTCGAACAGTCCGGAAAGGAACTGCACGGCATCGGACTCCTGCCTGTGACTTGCGGCAGGACCGGCACCCGGACAACGCCTCGCCATCTGGCGTGCAATCTCATCGAAGTCGGGGCAGAATCCGGCCGGACAGCCGTCGATGATTCCTCCTACCGCCGGACCGTGGCTTTCGCCAAAGGTGGTAAGGCGGTAAATGCGACCGAAGCTGTTCATAAGCCATCCTCCTGACAGAGGTCACACACCGAGGCTCCGACGTAAGCAATCAGATCGGCGGGAGCAAGCTTGAGCTGCAGACCGCGCTGGCCGGCGCTTACATATATATAATCGAAGTCGGTGGCTGTATTATGAAAAAACACCGGAAACGGCTTTTTCATCCCTACGGGCGAACAGCCGCCGCGGATATAACCGGTCAGAGGCAGCAGCTCCTTCATCGGAATCAGGTCGGCCTTCTTGTCGCCGGCGGCACGGGCGGCTTTCTTCAGGTCAACCTCGCGGTTGCCGGGCACCACACATACGAAGTGCCCTGTCCGCTCGCCCTTGAGCACAAGGGTCTTGAATACCCTGTTTATATCCTCGCCGAGCGATTCGGCCACATGGTCGGCAGCCAGATTGTTCTCGTCCACTTCATAGGGAATGAGCTCATAGTCCACTCCGGCGCCGGAGAGCAGCCGGGCGGCATTGGTCTTGTTGATGGCTTTTTTCATGCCGCAAAGTTAGCACATCTGAAAATCATTTGAAAATTTTTGCCGATTTATTTGGTATCATGACGAAATATCCTTAATTTTGGGGCAAACATACCGCCATGAAACACGTTGTCATTCCTGAAACACCGGGGCAGCCCCGTCTGCTGCCTTTCTATCTCGCCGCCGAGGAATGGGTGGCCCGCGAACTGCCGCGCGATGAATATTTCTTCACCTGGATTGTAGACCCCACGGTGATTTTCGGCCGCAACCAGCTCATCGACGCTGAAGTAGACCTTGAATATTGTCGCAGACACGGCATTCGTACCTTCCGGCGCCGGAGCGGCGGTGGCTGTGTGTTTGCCGACCGCAACAACATCATGATGTCGTACATCACCTGGCGCACCGATGTGGCCTCCACCTTCGCACGCTACACGGCCATGGTGGCGGAGATGCTGCGAAAACTCGGGCTCGATGCCTCCGCCTCGGGCCGCAACGATGTGCTCATTGGCTCGCGCAAAGTTTCCGGAAACGCCTTCTATCATGTGCCGGGACGCAGCATAGCCCACGGCACAATGCTCTATTCCACCGACATCGGCCACATGCTGCACGCCATCACGCCGTCGCGCTCCAAACTCGAGTCGAAGCAGGTGCAGTCGGTGGCTTCGCATATCACCACCATCAAGGAACATCTGCCCGCGCTGTCAATCGAAGATTTCCGCGCCCACATCATAGCGGACATCTGCGACGACGAACCCATAGTGCTCACAGCCGGACAAATCGCCGACATAGAGACCATCGAACAGGAATACTACCGTCCCGAATGGATTTATGGCCGCAAGGGCTCGGCACAGCGTCCGCGAGTCCGCGTCGAAGGCGCCGGAGAGTTTATGGTGGACATGGAACTCGACAGCGACCATCGCATCAGCCACGTCAATCTCGGAGGCGACTTCTTTCTGCTGTCGGATCTCGACTCCACGCTGCTGAAACGCCTTGAAGGAGTGCCTTACGAACGCGAGGCCATAGCCGAGGCACTGCGAGACACCGATGCAGGCGATGTGATTTCCGGTCTCACCACCGAGGCCTTCATCGGTCTGCTCGTCAACAAATGATTCAAACAACAAAATAGCACAATATACCATGGAAGATCTGAAAAAAACCTGCCTCCACGAACTCCACAAAGAGCTGGGAGCAAAAATGAGTCCGTTCGCCGGATATGACATGCCGATAGAATACAGCGGCATCGAAGCCGAACACAACGCAGTACGCCAGCATGCCGGTGTGTTCGATGTCAGCCATATGGGCGAGGTACGCATCGAAGGCGCCGACGCCACAGCATTCGTCAACCATATATTCACCAACGATGTCAACGCACTGGACGACGGCCAGATTGCATACGGCATGCTCACCAACGAAGACGGCGGCGTGGTCGACGACCTCCTCGTCTACCGTGTGTCGGCCAACGAATACTTCCTTGTTATCAACGCGGCCAATATCGAGAAAGACGAGCGGTGGATTCTCGACCGCATGGATCTGTTCGAAGGCGACGACCTTTCAGTGTCGCTCGAAAGCGAATGCTGGAGCGAGCTTGCCGTCCAGGGCCCCGAGGCAGAGGCACGTCTCCAGGCCATATTCCCGGACGTTGACCTGAAGGGAATCGGATTCTACCGCTTCGTCGAACTCGATGTTCAGGGTGTGGATGAGGAAGGCGAGAAAATAGACCTGCCCATGATTGTCAGCCGCACCGGCTACACCGGCGAGGACGGTTTCGAAATCTATGCCGACGAGTGCGTGATTGCAGAACTCTGGAAACTTTTGCTTGAGGCAGGCGTTACACCTTGTGGAC
>CAMWUD010000094.1 GCA_947177365.1 uncultured Porphyromonadaceae bacterium
ATGATAGAATCCGCTTACATCATTCGGCCGCTTATCGGTGCGGTCATAGGGTATATTACCAATGATATCGCCATACGCATGCAGTTTCGCCCAAGGAAGGCGAAGTATTGTTTCGGCTTCAGGATGCCGTTCACTCCCGGACTGATACCGAAGGAAAAGCAGAGAATCGCCGCTTCAATAGGCGATGCCGTTAGCAAGAATCTTCTCAATAGGGAAGTTCTGGAAACGACCCTGCTTTCTGATAATGTGGTTCAGCGGATCAGGGATGGTTTCGATTCTTTTGTGGCATCTCAGCTTTCGAACGGTGAGAGCCTGCGACAATTTTTGAGCCGTTATGTGCCGGCAGAGGATGTTGAGCGCATCGGCACGTCCGTGTCGCAGGAGCTTTCGGCCAATATTTATCAGGCTATGGCCGGAGCGGAAATAGGCGCGCAGATAGCTTCGATGGCCACGGAACATGTGCTGCAGAAAGTTGGCGACGGACTGCTGGGAAAACTTGGCGCCGAGCGTATGCTTGGTCTTGTGGCATCCCCGCTGGAGAAGCTCCTTGCCCGTCATATCGACGAGATGGTAAAGGAAGACTCGGCCGAGGTTGTTGACAGTCTCGTGTCCGGACATATCACAACACTTCTCGACACTCCGGTGTGCCGTCTGCTGGAGGGTAGGGAAGAACAGCTTCACCGTTTGAGGGAGTCTCTGCTTTCCATATACCGTAGGGTAGTGGCCGAACGTCTGCCGTCGGCTCTGACCGCCGTAGATATCAGTCGTATGATAGAGGAGCGCATCAATGCGATGGATGTACGGGAGACCGAGCGTCTGATTCTGGATGTGATGCGCCGTGAACTCAAGGCCATCGTATGGCTTGGCGCGCTGCTGGGCTTTATGATGGGCTGCATAAACTTGCTTTTCTGACAAGGTTGTGACAAAGTTGCGGTTGCTGCTGTAAAGCATAAAAAAACAGTGAATGAATCTGCGGAATATTTTGTAATTTCGCGCATGGTTTCAGAAAAGGTATTTTTTCCGGGCCATGCTTCTATCGTTCCGTTCATCATTCAAACTATTCCCAACCTTGATACCTGCATTGTTAACTATCTTTATCCTTGGCTATCTGCTCATAGCCTCGGAACATGTGCTGCATATAAACAAAGCGGTTTTCGCACTGATTATGTGCGGTTTGCTTTGGTCTGTATATGCGCTTATGGGGCACGACCCCAACCTCTCGGCCGATATGGTCGAGGCTCTCGGCGACACCTGCGAGATTGTGGTGTTTCTTATCGGAGCCATGACTATAGTGGAGCTTATCGACCGCTACGGAGGCTTTCACATAATAGTGGAGAATCTTCATGCCTCGAATAAGCGGAAGCTTATGTGGGTGCTGGCTTTTGTGGCGTTTTTTCTGTCGAGTGTCCTCGACAACATGACCACTACCATAATCATGGTGATGATGTTGCGCCGTCTGCTCAGCAATCAGAAAGAGCGCTGGATATTCGCCTGTGTCATAGTGCTCGCAGCCAATGCCGGCGGTGCATGGTCTCCTATCGGCGACATCACCACCATCATGTTGTGGATGAAGAACTATGTGTCGTCGGTCGACCTCATAGTGAATCTCCTGCTCCCGTCGCTGGTGTCGGTGGTAGTGCCTGTGGCGCTTGCCTCCCGCATGATACCCGCCACTGCAGTGGAGCCGCTCAACGAGCACGACACCCGGGTGGGCTATCAGCTTTCAGAGCATCATAAAGGACTGTCTGTGCTGATTCTTGTATGTGGAGTTGCCGGACTGCTGTTTGTGCCGGTGTTCAAGGCCACCACGCATCTGGCACCCTATATGGGCATCATGATGTCGCTTGGCATGTTGTGGCTGCTTACTGAACTGCTTGTGCGCCACTATAAGCTCGACGGCAAGATGGAGGGGCGTGTCAGCCAGGTGGTGAAGAGCATCGACATGAGTACGATTCTGTTCTTTCTCGGCATTCTTATGGCGGTGTCGGCGCTCAGTCAGGCCGGAATCCTCGGCGAGCTTGCCGCATGGCTTAACTCCACGTTCCACGATGTATATATAATAAATGTGATTATAGGCGTACTGTCGTCGATAGTCGATAATGTACCGCTGGTGGCCGCGTGCATGAACATGTATCCTGTAGCCAGCGATGCGGTGATAGCAGCCTCGGCCGACCCCTCCTATACGGCTCTTTTTGTCGAGGACGGTCTGTTCTGGCATTTGCTTACGTTCTGCGCCGGCGTCGGCGGCAGCCTGCTTATCATAGGTTCGGCTGCCGGAGTGGTGGCGATGGGCATAGAGAAGATACCCTTCATGTGGTATGTGAAACGGATCACACTGCTGGCTTTTGCGGGCTATCTGTGCGGTATTGTCATGATATGGCTCGAGACCTTGTTCATAACCATATAGACACTGCGTCAACCAAAAGTGCAGTACATTGTTTTTTATTTAAAAGACTGTACTGCACCTTATGGATGATCTTATACTGATTCTTCTGCTTATACTGCTCAACGGAGTGTTCTCCATGGCCGAGGTCGCGCTGATTTCGGCACGCAAATCTAAACTGGCATCAGATGCCAAAGACGGAAGTCGCGGCGCTGCCAACGCGTTGCGGCTGCAGAACGACCCCGACCGTTTTCTCTCTACCGTCCAGATAGGCATAACGCTTATCGGCATTCTTACCGGTCTGTTCTCCGGGGCATCGATAGCCACCGGTCTGGGAGAATATCTGGCCACACTCGGACTGTCGCCCCGTCTGGCCATGAATCTGTCGCGGATACTTGTGGTGGCGGTGGTGACTTATCTTTCGATTGTAGTGGGCGAACTTGTGCCGAAACGTCTGGGCATGAGCCGGGCCGACACTATATCAAGACTTGTGGCCGGTCCGATGCGCGTACTGTCGTTTGTCACATATCCTGTGGTGTGGCTGCTGTCGGTCTCCACGGCGGGACTTGTCAGACTTCTGCATATAGGCGATGCTTCATCGAAAGTGACCGAGGAAGAAATCCGCACACTCATCCGCGAGGGTGCCGATTCCGGTGAGGTGCGCGAAGTGGAACAGGACATAATGGAGCGTGCGCTTATGATGGGCGACAGCCGAATAGGCGCCATCATGACAAGCCGTATGGATGTGGCGGCTCTGACCATAGACATGGACGAGAAGGCAGTCCGCGAGGTGCTTGATTCCGAGTTGCATTCATCATATCCGGTATTCGATGAAAAACGAGAGAAAATCTGCGGAGTGATATCGCTCAAGCGGCTGATATTCATACTCGGCCGCCGCGATTTCGATATAAGCAGGGAACTGACAGCCGGCATGTCGCTGCCTGAAAGCATGACCGTGTACGATGCACTGGAGACTTTCCGTGTATCAGGCGGACATACCGCTCTTGTCTATGATGAGTACGGTGGCTTTCAGGGCATAGTGACGCTACGTGACATTCTTGACGGCCTCGTAGGCAATATCGGAGAAGGTGAGAACACTCCGATGGTGGTCAGATGTGACGATGAAGACAGATGGCTTGTCGACGGGCAGTGTCCGGTATACGATTTTCTGGCATACTTCGACCGTGAGGATTTATATGAATCATCGCCATATACAACCATCGGCGGGCTGATAATGAACACAATGCGAAAGGTTCCGGCGGTCGGTGACGCAATCGTCTGGCACGGATTCCGTCTTGAGGTGGTACGTATGGACAGGGTCCGGATTGAGCAGGTTGCCGTTTCGCTGGCCGAAAATTGATGTTTTTTAAGCTGAAAATGGTAATATTTCAGGCAGTTTCTATGGCGGTATCCGGATAAAAATGTATAAATTTGCATTCGAGACTAACTGCCAATGGAAAGAGAACTACAGAATCTAATAGATATATTATATAGCGAACAATGTTCGTGTGTGATCGGAGGCGACCGAGGCCCGGTGGTATGTCGGCAGCGCGGTGTGCGCGACCTGCTGGATATACTGCATGCCGACTCCTCCTTGCTCTCAGGCGCTGTTGTGGCCGACAAAGTTGTCGGCAAAGGAGCGGCGGCACTGATGGTGCTCGGAGGCGTACATCTCGTGTATGCCGGAGTTATCAGCCGCAAGGCACTTGACCTGCTTAATGCCGAATCTGTTCCGGTACGTTACGGAGAGTGCGTGCCGGATATCGTCAACCGCAGCGGCACAGGCGTATGCCCGGTAGAAGAACTGTGTGCGGATTGCCATACGGCTATCGAATGCCTGCCTTTGATTGAACAGTTTGTAAATTCCATGAACCGGCTCTAAAATATAGATCAATGCAGAAAACAATCAGACTTCAGTCGCTGCCGTTCGGCAGTGTAGCCACCTATCTTGCGGCAATGTTGTTTATTATCGGAAATCTGGCGTTGCCGCAGCTGTTCCACCGCATACCGCAGGGTGGTGTGACATGGCTTCCGATATACTTTTTCACACTTGTCGGGGCTTATTCCTGCGGCTGGCGTGTAGGAATGCTTGCCGCCGTGCTTTCGCCGCTTGCCAACGCCCTGCTTTTCGGTATGCCTGCCGTAGAGGCGTTGCCGGCCATAGTCACCAAATCTGTGTTGCTGGCGCTGATGGCCTCATATGCCGCGTGGCGTTTCAGACGTGCTCAGCTGTGGATTTTTATGGTGGTGGTGCTTGGCTATCAGTTAACCGGCACTTTGGCGGAATGGCTTATCAAAGGCGATTTCTATCTTGCATGCCAGGATTTCCGCATCGGCATTCCGGGCATGATTCTTCAGATTGCCGGAGGCTGGCTGGCGGTGAATGCCATCATGCGCCGCTGAAGATTCCGGCTCATAAAATGACAAGGGAGCGTCCTGCGACGGGCGCTCCCTTGTTGGTTTCCACTCGGAGTGATTATTCCTCGTCGGTGAAAGTATCACCGGCTATACGCAGATTGTGCTGTCTGATGAAGTCGGTAATCTTGCTGCGGACTTTTGAAGCATCGATGTCGGCTTCGATGCGTCCCAGGGCGTTGAACACTGATATGTTGCACTGATAGATGTGGCGGTAGGCCTTGGCCACATCGTCGATGTTGGCTTCGGTATAGCCGCACTTCTGCATTATCACACTGTTGACACCGTAGTAGCGCGAGGGATTGTGCGCCATTATGGTGAACGGCGGCACATTGTTGCTGATACGGCAGCCGCCCTTGATGAGCACGCATTCGCCAAGAGCCGCGCCCTCGTTGATGATCACGTTGCTTGAAAGTATAGTGCAGACACCGATTCTCACATTTCCGGCAACCTTCACACCGTTGCCGAGCACGCAGTTGTCGGCAATCTGCGAATCGTGGCCTATATGGCTTTCCGCCATGATGAAGCAGCCGCTGCCTATGCGTGTGCCGCCTTCGCTCTCAATGCCTCGGTTGATGATGCACTGCTCGCGGATGCGGTTGTTGTCGCCGATATAGCAGTAGGTCTGCTGACCCTTCCAGCGGAAGTCCTGAGGGTCGGCGCCTACCACTGCGCCCTGGTATACCTTGTTGTTGGCGCCCATGCGAGTACCGCGCATAATGCTGGCATTCGGCATGATCTCGCATCCCGGGCCTATTTCCACGTCGGCGTCGATGTATGCGAATGGGTGTATTTTCACGTCGTCGGCAATTTTGGCCGAGGGGTCGACGTATGCTAATGGACTGATCATAAGTATTGTTTTTAAAGGTTAGCGTCCGCCTCCGAGCGCTTGATAGAGGTTCACGACAGCCTGGGTACGGCTCAGCTGACAGTTGATTTGCGACATCTGTGCCGACAGCAGGCTCGACTGGGCGGTGAGCACTTCCAGATAGGTGCCGTTGTAGTATTTCAGAAGGTCGTTGGTGATAGACACCGATTTCTCGAGCTGGTCTACCTGATCGACAAGGTATGTCGCTTTCTCGGTGCTTTTGGCGTATACGGTCATGGCATCGCTCACTTCGGCTGCGGCGTTCATGATGGCGTATTCGAAGTTGTTCATGGCCTGCTGCTGCTGGGCTTTGGCAGCTTCCAGGCGGGCAATGTTCTGGCCGCGAGAGAAGAGCGGGGCAACAAGAGAGCCGGCCAGCTGTACGAACCAGTCGCCGGGATTTTTCACCATGGAGCCAAGCAGGTTGGTGAATCCGCCGTTGGCCGTGATGTTCAGGCCCGGATAGAAGGCGGCTCTGGCCGAGTTGGTGGCATAGTAGGCCACGGCGAGCGACTGTTCGGCTGCGGCGACGTCAGGCCGCGAGGCAAGTTCGGCCATCGGCACACCTGCGCGTACCATGTCGGGAGCGGCGAAACGGTCGAGTGCCGAAGCATCGATGCTCCATTGCTGCGGGAGTTCGTTGACAAGCAGCGACATGGTGTTGTTGAGCTGGTCGAGCGATACTTCCAGATCGGTTATCGAAGCGAGGATGTTGTAGTAGTTTGCAGCCGACTGTACAACGGCCGCTTCGGTCACACGTCCGGCGAGTTTGTAGTCTTTCATCGCTTGCACGTTTTCAGCCCATACTTTTGCGGTCTGGCGCGAGAGTTCGAGCTGTGCTTTCAGAGCGGCGATTCCGTAATATGTATTGGCTACAGCAGAAATGATCTGCGAGCGTACGGCCTGGGCATAGTCTTCGCTCTGGAGCAGCTGGGCTTTGGCTCCGCGCTTGCTGTTGAGCAGCTTGCCGAAGATGTCAATTTCCCAGCTTACCTGGGCCGGAATCTGGTAGGTCCAGCTGAAGTCGCTGCCTGCATACGAGGCGCCCGCCCCGTTGGGGGCGAGAGCCACAGAAGGCAGGTAGGCGAGTTTGGCGCCTTTGAGTTGAGCCTGTGCGATGCTGACGTTGAGCCGTGCGTTTGCCAGAGAAGTATTGTTGTCCAGCGCGCGGTTGATAAGGTCGGCCAGCATCGGGTCTGTGAAAACAGATTCCCAGCGCAGGTTGCCGAATGCGGTGGAGTCGGCCGGAAGTTCGCGGGCTTCCTTATATGCCTTTGTGAGAGCCGTCTGGTCCGGAGTCTCGTATTTTTTGTAAATGTTGCAGCTGCCGAGCATCAGAATGGCCACGGCTGCCACAGCCGATTTTTTCAGTATATTGTTCATGATTGCGGGTCGTTGTGTTCGGTGTACTGGTTTTTGGAGTACTGTTCGATTTCGCGTTCTATAGAGCCGCCCTTTTCTTCGTTCTGCCATTTGATAGGCTTGAGTTTCTCCTGCAGGTGCTGGAATGCTATGAACATGGCGGGTACGATGAGTACCTGGAGAATCATGCCGATGAGCATGCCGCCTACAGAACCGGTACCGAGGGCGCGGTTGCCGTTGGCACCTACACCGGAGGCGAACATCATAGGCAGAAGACCTATGATCAGCGCCAGCGAGGTCATCAGAATCGGGCGCAGACGGGCCGATGCGCCGGCGATGGCGGCATTGGTGATGCTCATTCCGGTCATGCGGCGTTCGAGCGCGAATTCCACGATAAGGATGGCGTTCTTAGCCAGTAGACCGATAAGCATGATCAGGGCAATCTGCAGGTAGATGTTGTTTGTGACTCCGAATATGTCGGCGAAGATGAATGCGCCCATCAGACCGAACGGAACCGACAGAATCACGGCCCAAGGCAGAACGTAGCTTTCATACTGTGCCGAAAGCAGCAGGTATACGAACAGCAGACAGAGTCCGAAAATCATTGCGGTGGCGTTGCCGCTGGTGTTGGCCTGTTCGCGTGTCATGCCGGCATATTCGAAGGTGTAGCCCTGGGGCAGCGATTCCTTGGCCACGCGGTCGATTGCGGCAAGGGCGTCGCCCGAGGAGAATCCGGGTGCGGGCTGGCCGGTCACCGACATTGAGGTGAAGAGGTTGAATCGGTTCAGAAGGTCAGGGCCGTATGTACGTGTCAGAGTCATGAAGTTCGAGATCGGGGCCATTTCGTTGCCGTTGCGGATCTTGATGGCGTTGAGGGTCTCGGGATTGATTCGCGACTCGGGGTTTGCCTGCATCATCACACGGTAGATTTTGCCGAAGCGGTTGAAGTTCGACACATACATCGAACCGTAGTAGCCCTGCAGGGTAGTGAGGATAGTCTGCGGATTTATGCCGGCCTGGATACACTTGGCAGCGTCCACTTCAACGAGATACTGCGGGAAGGTAGGGTTGAATGTGGTGTATGCCACCTGGATTTCAGGCTGGGCCGTAAGCTGGGCGAGGAAGGTCTGCACCACGGCGAAGAACTGGTTGATGTCGCCGCCGGTCTTGTCCTGCATTTTCAGTTCGAAGCCGTTGGTCATTGAATAACCGGAAATCATCGGCGGTGCGAATATCAGCACGTTGCCGTCTTTAATGGCGGCTGTCGCACCATAGAGCTGTGCGATGATTTTGTTCACATCGTTGTCGCCTCGCTCTTCCCAGCTGTCAAGCTTCACGATGAATGTGCCGTATGTCGCGCCCTGGCCGGCGATGAAGCTGTAGCCGTCGATCATCTGGCGTACGCTGATGCCGGGAATTTTGCTCATTATCTGGTCTACCTGCTCAAGTACTTCGCCGGTACGTTCCTGCGAGGTGCCCGGAGGCATGTTGACCATCACGAACACAGTGCCTGTG
>CAMWUD010000095.1 GCA_947177365.1 uncultured Porphyromonadaceae bacterium
GATTATGGCTGGCTTTGCTGGGGCTTTTGGCCTGCAGCTTTGCCGGAGTCATGAAAGGGAGGAGCCGCGACGGATGGTTGTGGCGGATACGGTGATGGTGGTTGATACGGTGATGCTGCGGATGCCGGAGGCGGCGGGGCGTGCTGCATCGGGGAGTGTGACTTGCCGTCTGGCGGTTGTGAATCCGGAGGGAGGCTCCGGAGGGAAGCCCCGAAGTTGCGCCGGCGGGATTGCGGAGGGCTGTGACAGTATGGAGCTTCGATGCGACAGTGCTTTTGTGGAGATACCGCTGGAGAGTCGCCATTATGCTGACAGCAGTTATGAGGCTTGGGTGAGCGGGTATCGTCCGCGCCTTGACAGTATCAGGGTGTACAGGAGGATGGAGACTGTGACTATACGGGAATACAAGCCTCCCGACCGGTGGCATCTGGGCATAAGCGCCGGATATGGCTATACTCCGTCGGGGTTCCGGCCTTATATCGGCATAGGGATAAGTTATTCAATAATTTCCTGGTGAGCCTTGAATGTGGGTGAAGCCAAAAATAAAGACTACGAGATGGAAACAATAAGAGTGGAGGTGAGCCGGGCTGATGTGTATGCCGAAGTCGGAAAGGCCACTGACTATACGGGGACGAAGCTTCTGGACAGCGATGACAATGCGCGAGAACGGATACTTGCCTCGGATGCGGATCTGGAGTGTCTGGGCCGGTTCTGGGATGAGACTGTGTCGTGTTGCAATGAGTCGCTGAAGGAGATGCTTGTGAGCGGTGAGACCAGTGCGAGCGGCGACTACCATGGAGTGATAGAGGTGAGCAAGTCGTTCGACAAGGCACTGACGGGGAGTGTTCAATCGGCACTCCGGAGTTATTTCATAGTTTCGATTATAGGGCAGTGGTTCAAGTTCGCCAACAAGGGGGAGGCACAGGACTATTTCACGCAGGGGGCAGAACTGATGGAGGCAGCAGAGCGTCTGCTCTACAGCCGCCGTCGCCCGACGAGACCTACAGACTGAGAGAAACATAAAAAAAACAGAATATTATGCCAAAGACAACATTAGGAGCGAAGAAGCCGGTGACTGTGACGATAAAGATATCGTGGCTTCTGTACGACATCATGAACGAGACCTTTCTGCGAGGCCGGACGATACAGAACAAGGATAACCACAAGGAGGTTGCGAGTATGTTCGCATCGGAGGACGAGGAGAACCGGGAGAAGATACTTCGTTCGGTGAAGCGTGCGTTCGCGGAGGTACAGACGGAACTCGGGGAGTATCTGAACGAGAACGGGACAGTATCAGACAACAGCAACTATGACGGGGAGCATGACCTTATCCTCAATCTGACTATGCCGAGCAACTTCAACGAGGCGGCCACGATGGGCGTAGGCGAGGCAGTGCACGCGTATCTGGCGAATGTAGCGATAGCGGACTGGTATATGGTTACGAACAAGGCAGACGCAGACCAATATTACGCGATGGCCAACCGCTATATGGAGCTGGTCCGCCAGACGGTGAGCAAGCGCAGCCGTCCGGCGCGCCCTACCGACTAAAGCGAAGAGCGATGAGTTGCATTCTGGAAGAAGAAGGGGGCAGGCTGAAGGCAGTGCTGACCTTCAAGCGAGAACGGCTTCTGTATGACATAGGGAACTATGCCTATATAGAGGGGAGTGTGATGGATACGGACAGCGGCCACATGCGTCATATGGTGCAGGATGTGGTCGAGGATGGCAATGTGGACCGTATGACGCGGGTGCTTGATGTAGCTGTGGCCAAGTGCAGGGAGGCTCTGTATCCTTACACGAAGCATGAGATTCGCCGACCGGTGCTTGATGACAGGCTCAGGGAGGTGCCGGTGTACGGGATATCGCTGAGTGTACCGAAGGGTTTCTCCCAGACGACGCTGAATCTTCTGGAGAAACTGATTCATGAGTATCTGGTGTGTGAGTGCGTGGCGGACTGGATGAGTATCACCAATGCAGCCAAACAGCAGACGTGGAAGGAGAAGGCCGAGGAGGCTATCAGCGAGGCACGGAGAAGCATCAACACAAGGATGGGGGTGCAGCGAAGGCGTCCGCATCCGTTCTGAGCGAGAATGACAATACGAGAAAAGGAGCCGCTGTGCATCGACGCATGGCGGCTCCTGCTGTTATAGAAAATGAAAAACAGAAATTATCTGAGGCGGTTTGTGTGTCTGTGGCGGAATTCGACAGTGGCTCCGTAGATGCTGTGTCGGGCTTTGAGGTTTGCGAGGACGGCGATACGGAAGTATTTGTATGGAGTGCCGCTGTATCCGCGCAGCTGATTTCCCCGTCCGGAGCGGATGAGATGCCAGTTGAAGAGGTCGCGTGAGCCATATAGAGCGGTGGAGATGGCGTCGCGCGGGAAGAATCCGCGCTGTATGACAGAGCTGACAGTCTTGAGGATGTCGGGGGCATCAAGTTTGAGTGGCCGTGTGACAAAGAGCGCCGAGACGGTGTCGGTGCCGGGGTTGGAGAAGTCAATGATGTTTCCGGCGGCATCGACGGCAAGGGCATCGGGATATGAATTGAGGTTCGAGTATGCCTGCGAGTGCATCATGCCCCACTGCTTGGAGCGCAAGGAGTATACATAGGCGTATGAGATCCGAGGTGCGTAGACGATGATGCGCTGGTTGGTGTAGTCGTAGGTCATGCGGCACTGTCTGAGGAAGTCGGAGAGAGGCTGAGTCGGGAGGCAGATGTCGGTGTCGGGGTTGTGTCCGAGCATGTCGTGCAGGAGCTGGAATCCGGGGAGCGAGCGGGCGTCGAATGGGAAGCCGGAGTTTATGGAGTCGGAGATACATTGGGTCTGTGAGCCGGAGATGAGCATGATGCCGCGTGCGGTGGGGAAGAGGACTGCGGAGTCGAGCTGTGTGATGCCGTCGGGGTTGATGCAGCAGTCGCGGGTGATAGGCTGTCGGGCGCTGTATGAACCGGTGGCGCTGATTTCCATAGCCCAGACGCCTTCGTCGGTGAAGGCGTAGAGTGGGAACTGGCCGAACTGACCCTGTGAGAGGGCTTTTGCGGCAGAGCAGATTGCGGATATTCGTCCGGTTCCGACGGTGTTTATGCCGGAGAGCGGGAAGAAGAATGGGTTGTTGACTTCGGAGGTGTAGAGTTTGTTAGGGATGCTGACGGTGCGTTCGGCCAGGGATGATGGCAAAGGCCGTGGGGCGGAGACGGCTTCGGGGTTTTGCCAGCCTGCGAAGTAGAATGCTCCGTTGAGGAAGTTGTGAGGTTCGAGGTTTATGACGAGTGGGGCCATGTCAAAGACAGCTGAACGGACAATGACGGCTTTGTAGGCTGAGACATCGGGATAGTAGAAGAATAGCAACGGGGTGTCGGCGTAGGAAGCCATGGATCCGACGGGCGACCGGAGGATGATGTCTCTGCCGTCTTTTTTGATGTAGACATAGACTTGCAGGGCAGCTTTGCCGTCGGCCACGAGGTGGTTGTCGGTGTCGGAGAAACGTCCTACATATCCATCGGTGAAGCAGAAAGCGGCTGAAGGGTTGAAGCCTTGGAAGATGGTTTTGCTCATGTCGGCCAGATTGAGGCGGCTGTTGTAAGGGAATGAGCAACGGGGTATGAGAGCGTCGTGGCTGTCGTAGTCGTCGGTCATGACTTCGCGTGCGACGAGCGACTGAAGGTAGTCGTTTTCGACAGGGACCGGCGAACGGTCGGTGGAAAGGTTTTCGATGTTTACAGATTCGAGGAGGTAGAACTGGGCGCAGTTCTTGATGTCGGCCTTGACATCGTCGTCGGAGCGCCGGGGGAGCATCAGCACGCCTCCGGGAACAGTGCCGAATGTATGCCACCAGAGTTCGGTGAGGTTTCTGCGCTGATAACGGAGCGGGTATTCGGACTGTGATGATTTCTGGTTGATGTGACGGCAGACGCTGTAACCTTCGTATTCGCTGAATCCGTTATAGAAGCGTGAGCATTGTCCGTTCTGGTCGTAGGTGTATATGGGGCGGGAAATGAAGATGTCGATGGAGCGTATGATGTCGGACCAGTTGCGGAGCTGCTTCAAGGCGGCGGAGTCGGCGACGGCGAAGTCGAGCTTGTGTACGACGCCCATAACTGCGATGTCGGCGTTGGTGTATTTTTTGTCTTCATGCCCGATGCGTGTCCAGACGGTCCAGGGTGCGAGAGTGGATGATGTGATCATGAGGACCGGGGCGGAGTGCATGGTAAGGGATCCGTCGTACATGCGGTAGGCGTATCTGACAAGGAATGGGAATATGAATCTGCCGTCGTGTACGGATTTTTCGGCGATGAATTTGTTGACTTTGGCAAGGACCTGATCTGATATGCGGGTTTTGTTTTCGTCGGAGAATTCATCGTAAAGGTTGTCTTCGGCAATGGGGTCGAATGTGATGTTGAATGAGTCGGTTCTGATGACTTCGCCCTGAAGGCCGAAAGATATGGGGCATTCGGGGATGTGGCTGCCAAGATGGATGTATCCGGTGGATTCATCTTTCCAGAGGAAGTATTGCAGGCCGGCTTCGGTGAGGAACACGAGGGTGTTTCCGACGGAGGAGAGGCTGATGAAATCTGTGACAGCTCCGAGCGGATGCCGGGTCTTCGGATACTTGCGGTCGTACCAGGAGAATGAATTGCCGGAGCGGTTGATGAAGTGTTCGAAGGCGGATGTTTTGTGAATGTATACGCACATTGCGTCGATGCTGTTTTCAGCGGCATCGATAGCGACAGAAGGCGGCAATACGGGGGCGAGGTGTCCGTTGTCGGGAATGACGTTGATTGCTACGGCGAGTTCGCCGTCGGGGGACTCGTAGTCGGAGGGTTCGGTGGTGAAGCCGTTGTATCTGATTTCTTTGTTCATAGCTGGCATTGGTATATGATTGTGATGTATTGTTTGTTCTGGAGTGTTATTTCATCGCCACAAGGGCATCGGAGTTTGCGCATTTTGCCGGCTTTTTGGAGGACGTAAGCGGCAAGAGTTTTCGAGCAGGTGCGGAATGTGCCTTTTCCTTGAGCGGTAGCCCATACGGAGCCGGAATGGCGGCCGGCATATTTGCCTGCGCGCAGTCTGACATAGAGGTACAGTTCCCTACCCTCTGCGGCGATGTCGATGACATCTCCGGGCGCGAGATTGAGTCTTCGCACGATCCGGGCGGATATGTCGATTTTTCCAGATGCATGGAATGTGATGTCGTGCCGGCGTGTATTGATTGAGATGCTTTTCATTGCTTCTTCGATTTAATGGTGATGGAGACTTCGTGAGGTTCGGACTCCCATGTAAGGGAGGGGAAAGAGTCATAGTCAATAGGATATGGAGGGCAGGTATCAGACCTCCACTCATCTTCTTTGCCGTCGGTTTGATAGCCACTGAAAGACCTGTAAGGCTTTTCATCATGCAGAAACAAAGCGTTGTTAAGTCTATCTCTCGCCACCCATCCGTCAAAGGTCACTTCCTCCGATTCCTCCACGTTGAAGTCAAGCTCGGAGGGCGCATACATTGAGCCATCTTGCTCTATAAATCTTTGAGGTTCTACCTCAATCACCTTGCCGTCTGATTTTCTTATTGCTTTCATACTTCCGTCATTTATCAGTTTCGTCTAAAAGTTGTTTTAAGACATAATACATTCCATCACATAAGCTAAGTATACGATGCCAATCCGTTCTCTCAGGAGTCAAGTCCTCAATACACCTTTCTGTCAGAAATTCATAGTCTTTAAGGTATATATTCTCCTTGATTTCCGCCACTTTCTCCTTGCTCACTATGCAGTGGGTGCGGAGAAGCCATTGCATAAAGTCTGTGATATACTCCTTTGTCGCACGTTTGGTCTCGTTGAGCAGACAACTCGGTTCGTCAAGGGTCTTAGCCATATCTTTGGTTACTTCCACGGCATACTCCTCAGCCAGCTTCGTGATTTCTTCGGGTGTCATATCGCTGATGATTTGATTATTTTTCAAGTAGTTTTTCGATGAGTTCTTCGGCCAGCAGGGATGCGAAGGCGAATGATTCATCATCGCCGGGAGTGTATGGGAAGCGCTTGATGACTATGCTGCGGTTGGCACCGGAGGGTGTGGCGCAGTGTCCATGTACTTCGATGGCGTTGTATGTACGGGCGGTGGAGAAGAGACGGACCGGAGCAAAGCTGCTGACGAGCGAGTTTTGGTATAGGTCGAGGAGCTGTCTATTGCGACTTTCGAGGTGCTTTTTAGCGATACGACCTCGGATGTATGTGATGATTGCAGCTGCGGCTGCGGCGTAGAAAAGATATGTCATTGTCATAATGCAGGTTGGTTTTTGTTATTTTCCCAAAGGGGGGAGTTGTGATATGTCGGTTTTGTATTGTCCGGAGCTGAGTCGCTGTGTCAGCTGGTCGGGAGTGAGGCTGTCGTATCCCAGACGCATGAACTGTGCACGGCTTATCAGCGGGTGGTATTCGGGCGGGAGCATGCGGTCGTAGATCTGCCGGGCGTCATCCCGCGCCTTGAGTTCATGGCGGTTGTTGTCGCTTTGCTTACGGCGCTGGAGGTCTTCGAGTATGGAGTTGCGTCGGCTGCGGTATTGCTTTAGTGCGTCGAGTATGGCTATAGGGTCGACTGTGCCGTAGAAGAGTTTGCCGAATTCGCCGAGTTTGCACAGGCGGAAGAAGTGCATCAGTTCGGTGGTTTTGAGCCAGCTGTATTCGGAGAGAATGAGTTCGCCCATCTGTTCGAGCTGGTTGATTGAGAGTTTGTCGCGGCATCCGCTGAATTTGCTCAGGTCGTGGATCTGAATCTGAAGCCATGTTTCGACGGTTCCTTGCCCGTATGCCTGAGCGATTGCGGAGAGCTGTGGTGCCTGACCCATGTATGCGCGAGTGAGGTCGGCGGTGTATCTGGCCTGACGGGATGGGTTGTATGCTTCCAGAAATCCGGCGGCGTCGGGAAAGCGTTTTGTCAGGGCAGCGCCGGCGCTATTGTCCGGAGAGTTTCTGGATGATATGTGCCTGGAAATCTTCATCGCTGACTCCCCTGCCGTGGTCTGAGTTCCTCGTTTCATTTTTTTGGGTTTCGGATTGTTGGTATTTTTTTTCGCGCTGTTCCCAGTTGCGAGCGAGGGCATGCCAGTCTTTTATGCGGCTGCTTCCTACGAACCATCCGGTGGCGCTGTAGTGGTTGAAGAATCGCTCGGGCGAAGAGCTGAAGTGCTGCAGGAGGAAATAGTCGGTGACTTGCTGCTGTGTGGGGATTTCTGATGCTTCGCTTCGCTCGCGCACCGCACGGCTTCTTTGCTCTCTTTCCGCTTCGCTTTGTGATGCTTCGCTCCGCTCGCGCACTGCACTGCTTTTTGGCCCGCACTCCGCTTCGCTTTGCGGTGCTTCGCTTTGCTCGCTCTCTGCATTGCTTTTTTGCTCGCTATCGGGGCTGTCCGCTGCGGCACGCCTTTCGGCCCAGCGTCCGCGGGCGGCAGAGGACATGCGTTCGCGCTTTTCCTGATATTGGGAGCGGTAGTAATCGAGTTCGCGCTGGATGAAGCTGAATGCCATTTTTGCCAGCGGTCGGAGCTGTCCGATTTCCTCGCCGTTGGCGTAGGCTATTGCGGCTTCGTAGACTTCGAGGCGCACCTCGGGGTCGTAGTCGGCAAGTGCATCGCGCCATGCGACGTTGAATACGAATGTGTTCTGTTTCATTTGCTTTTTGTTTGTAATTGCTCAGGTCTCCTTGATGCGGATGCCATGGCGCCAGAGCATGAGTTTTCGTTTGAGTATGTACTCGGGGGTGCGCACTCCTTTTGTGTCTTCGACCACTGTGGCGCCGGCCTTGTCGTAGACAAAGTCGGCTCGGTAGGAGCATTCCCGTTCCAGAAGTTTTCCGGCATCATCGCGCTGCGGGGGTATAAGCACGAACTTTACCTGCTCGCGGAGATTGGTGATGACTCCGGCGCGTTGCATCAGCTTCAGTTCGACGGCCCGCCGGTGTTCCTTTCTGGAATCGTAGCCGCCGGACTTCCGGGCATGGTATTTGCCCGGTTTCCTTGAAGCAGCTGCAACGGCCTTAAATTCATTGATGTTCATTTGTCATTGGATTTTTTTTTGAGTTTCCGGTTTATCTTATCTTTAAGCTGGCCTATCGCCCAGGCGTGAGTGCTGTTGCGGAGGCCGTTCTGAGACTTGTAGTGGCTGATGGCTATGTCAAGGCATGACATAATGCGGGCGATGTCGGTGTTGCTGATTTCAACCATATTGGAGGAAGGAGTTTACAAGTTCGTCGAAATACATTTCATCGGTGGGGATGTCGTCGTCGGATGCCATTATCTGATTGGCGATGCTTCGCTTCTTATGAATGATGTCATAGAGTACGGGGTCGATGGTACGTCGGCCGATGAGATAGTAGCATGTGACGTTGTTTTTCTGGCCGATACGGTGTGCGCGGTCCTCGCAATGGCAGCAGTCGGCATATGTCCATGTGAATTCCACGAAGGCGACATTTGACGAGGCTGTGAGCGTAAGCCCTACC
>CAMWUD010000096.1 GCA_947177365.1 uncultured Porphyromonadaceae bacterium
ACTTGATCATACCGATTACAGTACCGAGAAGACCGACGAGAGTACCGAGGGTGGTCATGGTAGCCACGATGGGGAGGTTCTGCTGGAGGGCAGGCATTTCCAGAGCGGTAGCTTCTTCTACTTCCTTCTGGAGGGTAGCTACTTTCTGCTCTTTGGTGAGCACGGTGTTCTTGTCCATTTCTTCGTAGCGAACGAGGGCTGCGCTTACAACTGCGGCAACCGAACCCTGCTGCTTCTTGCAGAGCTGCTGTGCGCCGGCGATGTCGTTCTTGGCCAGACAAGCCTTCACTTCAGCAACGAACTTGCTGATGCTGCCTTTGCCTTTTGCAGAGCTGAGGGCGAACCAACGCTCGAAAGAAAGTACGATTACAGTAAGGAAGAGAGTCTGGAGGATAGGCACGATCACACCACCTTTGTATACGGTACCCCAGAGGTCGACGGGATGGCCGTCTTCGAAGTGAGATTCGTGGCCGAACCAGAAGAGGAAGAGGCATACGCAGACGATGGCGCAGCAGATGATCACCCAGAATGCATTCTTGATGCCGGGGGCGTTGGATTTTTTAGCCGCGGGCTTTGCAGCCGGCTTGGCTTGAGTAGGCTTTTGAGCTTCCATAATTTGTAATAACTTGATTGAGTTGTTTAGTTGTTTGTTTTTGGTTTATTTTTGATGTTGTTTGTTGTTGTCAGTTATGCAGGGTGTCAGAAAGCGGGCCTCGATGGCGCGTATCAAGCGCTCGTCAGAGCCAGAGACGGCTAATACAAGAGTGGTCTGGTATCGGATTCGAGGTACAAATCTGAAACTCTTTCGCAAAATTAAGACTAATGGCCGAACTGACAAAATATTTCAGGGCAAATTTTTTATCAGAATGTCGGCATTTCTGTATTTTTTTGCAGTTTGTCAGTTTTTTGCGTTAATTATTCTTAATTAAAGTTGTGCGGTTTTATTTTTTTCTCCTTTGCGGGGTGGTACGTTTATGTTGTGTCGGTGGAAGATGTCGCAGGCAGCACGCCGGAATTCGCGGGCTTGGGGCTGCCATCGCGGCATGTCGATGCTGTCGGCCGGCACCACATGGTAGTTGCGTCCGCCCCCGGAGGGAATGGTGAAGTGCAGCTGCCAGTCGGCGCCGCTGAAGCGGACTTTCCCGTCGGGCATGCGCCGGAGCCGTGCGCGGACAAAGGCTCCGCCACGGGTGTCGCGGGTTTTCATGTTGCTGATGAAGTTGCCCAGGGAGTATACCACGAGTACGTCTTTGTCGTATTTGTCGCTGTGGACTACTTCCATCGGCTGTATCACGTGCGGATGGCCGCCTATGATCAGGTCGACTCCTTGTCCGACAAGGAAGTCGGCCAGTGATTTCTGGCTTTGGTTCGGCAGCAGGCGGTATTCGTCGCCCCAATGCACGGCTACTGCGATGGCTTCGGCTCCGGCTTTGCGGGCGAGGGCTATGTCGTCGGCTATCCTGCGGCGGTCGATGTAGTCTACCACCACACCGCCGTCCGGTTCTATGCCGTTGGTTCCGTAGGTGTAGTTGAGAAATCCGATGCGTATGCCTTTTACGGGAATTATCAATGGCTGCGAGGCAGCGCGTTCGGCCGCGTCGTGGTATGTGCCTGTATGATAGATGCAGCGGGCGTTGAGTTCGTCGACGGTCGATTTCAGTCCGCGCGACCTGCGGTCGAGCGTGTGGTTGTTCGCTGTCAGAAAGAGGTCGAAGCCGCTGTCGGCGAGGGCGTCGACAAAACTGGCCGGAGCGTAGAAGCACGGATAGCCGCTGTATGGTCCGGATGAGCCTACCGGTGTCTCGAGGTTGACTACGGCGAAGTCGGCGCTCTGTATCAGAGGCGCCA
The DNA here is from genome assembly GCA_947177365.1 of uncultured Porphyromonadaceae bacterium. Taxonomy (GTDB): domain Bacteria; phylum Bacteroidota; class Bacteroidia; order Bacteroidales; family Muribaculaceae; genus CAG-873. The sequence continues at coordinate 1,849 of CAMWUD010000096.1, forward strand.
CATCGCGGAAGCAGTCGGAATAGTCGTACGTGCCGTCGGGACGTCTGGCAGCATCTATCTGTGCCTGATGCTGCATGGCGTCGCCGGCAAAAAGCAGCTCAACATCGCTGCCCTGGCCTGAAGCCATGGCAACGATGTTGAGTATTAGTGACAGCAGTGCTGTGTACATACGTTACTGACGCTTAGCGCTGACGGGCAGCCTGCAGAGTGTTGAGCATCAGCGAGCAGATGGTCATCGGACCTACGCCGCCGGGAACCGGAGTGATGTAGGCGCATTTCGGAGCCACGTTTTCGAAGTCGACGTCGCCGCTGAGGCGGAATCCGCTTTTGCGGCTTGCGTCGGGCACACGGGTGGTGCCTACGTCAATGACAGTGGCGCCGTCTTTCACCATGTCGGCGGTGACGAAGCCCGGACGTCCTACAGCCGCTATTATGATGTCGGCCTGACGTACGATTTCCGGCAGATTGTCGGATGCGCTGTGGCATACAGTCACGGTGGCATCGCCGACATCGCCTTTGTGGAGCAGCAGCTGTGCCACGGGCTTGCCTACGATGTTGCTTCGGCCTATCACCACACAGTGTTTTCCCCGGGTGGGTATGTTGTAGCGGCGCAGCAGTTCGATTATGCCTGCCGGAGTGGCGGAACGGAAACCCGGCAGACCGATCGACAGCTTGCCTACGTTTACCGGATGGAATCCGTCGACATCCTTGGCCGGGTCGACAGCTTCGATTACGCGCTGTTCGTCGATGTGGCGGGGCAGGGGGAGCTGCACAATGAAGCCGTCGATTTCGGGGTTGCGGTTGAGGCTTTCCACGGCGTCGAGCAGCTGCTGTTCGGTGATGTCTTCCTCAAAGCGCAGCAGAGTGGATTCGAAGCCGCATTCCTCGCAGGCTTTTACCTTGCTGGCCACGTAGGTTTCACTTCCGCCGTCATGGCCTACGAGTATGGCGGCGAGGTGCGGGCGTCTGTGGCCCTGGCGGAGCATTTCGGCTACTTCGGCGGCGATTTCTTTCTTTATGTCGGCCGCAGTCTGTTTTCCGTCGATGAGTGTCATTGTTCTGTGGGGGATGGGGGTTAGAGCCGGTTCTTATCGCTTCATACGGCGGGCAGCCTGCATGAGCTTCATGGGATTTTTCATTTTCGACACGCTGCTCATCATCTTGCGGGTCTCTTCGAACTGCTTGAGCAGACGGTTGATTTCCTGCAGGGTGGTGCCTGAGCCTTTGGCGATGCGCTGGCGGCGGCTGCCGTTGATTACTTCGGGGTGTTCGCGTTCGTAGGGGGTCATGGAGTTGATTATGGCCTCAATGCTCTTGAATGCGTCGTCGGGAATGTCTATATCCTTGATTGCCTTGCCTACGCCGGGAATCATCGAAGCGAGGTCCTTGAGGTTGCCCATTTTCTTGACCTGCTGGATCTGGCGGTAGAAGTCGGTGAATGTAAACTGGTTCTTGCGGAGCTTTTCGGCCAGTTTGCGGGCTTCTTCCTCGTCGTACTGTTCCTGTGCCTGGTGGACGAGGCTCACGATGTCGCCCATGCCGAGGATTCGGTCGGCCATACCCGACGGACGGAATTCGTCGATGCCGTCAAGTGTTTCGCCGGTTCCGACAAACTTGATGGGCTTTTCCACTACCGAGCGTATCGATATGGCCGCGCCGCCGCGGGTATCGCCGTCGAGCTTGGTGAGCACCACGCCGGTGAAGTCGAGGCGGTCGTTGAAGGCCTTGGCGGTGTTTACCGCGTCCTGACCTGTCATGGCGTCGACAACGAAGAGGATTTCACCGGGGTTGACGGCGTTCTTTATGTTTTCAATCTCGTCCATCATCTGCTGGTCGACGGCCAGACGGCCGGCGGTGTCGATGATCACGAGGTTGTTGTTGTGGGCTTTGGCGTAGTCAATCGCGTGGCGTGCGATGCTAACGGGGTCTTTTGAGCCGTCCTCGGTGTATACGGGCACATCGATTTTTTCGGCGAGTACCTTCAGCTGGTCGATTGCGGCAGGGCGGTATACGTCGCAGGCCACGAGCAGCGGGCGCATAGCCTGCTTGCTTTTGAGGCGGCGGGCGAGTTTGCCGGTGAAGGTGGTCTTACCCGAGCCCTGAAGACCGGACATGAGTATGATGGCGGGGTTGCCTTTCAGTTCCAGCGGCACATTGTTGCTGCCCATGAGAGCCACGAGTTCATCGTGGACGATTTTCACCATCAGTTCCTTAGGCTTGATGGCGTTGATTACATTCTGGCCGAGGGCTTTCTGCTTGACGGTATCGACAAAAGTCTTGGCCACCTTGTAGCTGACGTCGGCCTCCATAAGGGCCTTGCGTACATCCTTGAGGGTTTCGGCCACATTGATTTCTGTGATTTTGCCTTGACCCTTGAGTATTTTGAAGCTCCGCTCAAGGCGGTCGCTCAGGTTTTCAAACATTGACATGGCGGGAGACTAATTGATAAGGTGGTTTGTTTCGGTATCGGGGAAAATCACCGTGGGCTTGAAAGTGCGGGCCTCTTCGATGGGCATGGAGGCATAGCTCATGATTATGACCACATCGCCTGGCTGAACGAGGCGTGCCGCCGCGCCGTTGAGGCAAATCACACCGCTGCCGCGTTCGCCGGCTATGGTGTAGATATCGATGCTTGCCCCATAGTTATAATTTACTATATACACACGTTCGCCGACAAGCATGCCGGCGGCATCGAGAAGGTCTTCGTCGATGGTGATACTACCTATATAATCGAGTCGGGCTTCGGTGACAGTCACCCGGTGGATTTTTGATTTCAGAACTTCAACGTTCATATCTGTTTCAGAAGAAAATTATGTTGTCGATAAGGCGTACGTCGCCGCAATATACTGTAATGCAGCCTGCGGCGTGGCTGGCATCAGCCCAGTCGGCTATGGGCTGCATGGTGTCGGCGTCCACAATCTCGAAGTATTCCACTTTCATGAAGGGCACGGAGTTGATTGTGTCTGTCACGAGTGCTTTTGTCGGGCCGACCCCGTGGCCTTCGGCGGCGAAGGTCTTTCCCAGACGGAGAGCCTTGTAGATTTCCGGAGCCACCTGACGCTGCTCGGCTGTCAGGCGCACGTTGCGGGAGCTCATGGCCAGACCGTCGTCGTGGCGCCGTATCGGGCAGGCCACGATGTCGATGTCGAAACCTTCGATTTCAACCATGCGGCGGATGACGGCTATCTGCTGGAAGTCTTTCTCTCCGAAGTAGGCCTTGTGGGGGCGCACCATGTCGAAGAGTTTGCTTACTACCTGAGCCACTCCGTTGAAGTGGCCCGGACGCATCGGCCCTTCCATCACTTGAGCCACGGGGCCGAGATCGAACACACGGGTGTCGGGTGTCGGATACATCTCTTCGACACTCGGGATGAAGGCTATGTCGACGCCTGCTTTCTCGAGCAGGGCGCAGTCGGCTTCTTCTGTGCGGGGGTAGGTGATGAGGTCGGTCTGATTGTTGAACTGGGTGGGGTTGACAAATACGCTCACCACTACTGCCGTGCAGTCGTGGCGCGCTTTGTCCACCAGCGATATATGGCCGGCGTGGAGGGCGCCCATTGTAGGTACGAATCCCACGGTGCGACCCTGCTCCTTGAGCTCGGCGACGCGTTGGCGGAGCTCATCGGCGGTACGGATTATTTCCATTTTTTTTCTTTGCAAAGTTGGAGGCTGAATTCGTTCTGCCTCAATTCGGCTGCAAAATTAGTGATAATTCCTGAATCTCGCAAATATTGACGCTTTGGCTGTCATTCGGCGCTGCTGCCTCCGGCGGTGCTTTCGTGGTATTCCGACTCAGTGTTCACCTCCCACACGGCGCTGTGGTCCGACGAGCCCGCTATGACTGCATCGGCGGCTGCCATGGCGGTGAGCATCGAGTGGTCCATGTTGTTGTAGCGGTGCTGGCCGTTGCGTCCGATGCAGTAGAGGTTGGGGATGGTGTCGAGCCAGTGGCGCACTTTGTCGAATTCGGAATAGCTGCCGAAGTACGCCGGGTATGCCTTGCGGACTTTTATGCGCACGCTGTCGCGTACTGCGGCGGCTTCGATGATGCCGATTGATTCGAGTTCGTTTATGGCCATGGCTATGAAGTCGCTGTCGCTTTTCTCCCACAGCCCGTCGCCTTCGTTGCAGAAGTATTCCAGTCCGATCCACATGCTGCCCGCGAAATCGCCGGTCATATACGGCGACCAGTTGTTGAATATCTGTATGCGTCCGAGGTTCACGTCGCGTTCCTGCACATATATCCATGTGTCGGGAATCCTGCCGCCATAGGTCTGCAGCGGAGTGTGGTTGCCTATGCGGAGGCGGTCGACGAGCAGCCCGACGGTGATGAAATCGCGGTATGGCAGGGATGCGGCTATGCGCCGGACGTCTTCCGGCACTTCGCAGCCTCTGATTCCGGCCACAAGTTCGCATACCGGCATCGACGACATGAAGCAGTCGCAGCCGATGCGGCTTACGCGGCCTTCGGAGTCGGCCACTGTGACGGCTTCGACTTTCCCGTCGCCGCCGATATGAACCTGTCGGACTTCGGTCTGCATCAGCAGCTCCGCCCCGCGCTCTACGATGTTGTCGGCCAGAGTTTCCCACAGCTGCCCCGGCCCGTATTTCGGATACATGAATTCCTCAATCAGCGATGTCTCCACTTTGCCCCGGTCCTTGAGTCCGAGCGACTTGCGCAGCATATCGCGCAGTACTGCCGTCACCGAGAGTCCTTTCACACGCTGTGCGCCCCAGTCGGCCGACAGGCCTGACGGATGCACTCCCCATACCTTGCGGGTGTAGTCTTCGAAGAACATGCTGTAAAGCGGGCGTCCGAAGCGACTGATGTAGAAGTCTTCGAGAGTGTGTATGTCGCGATGCCGCATATGCTCGACAAGGTAGCCTATGCCGGCGCGGAGTGTGCGTTTCAGTCCCATGGCCGACAGCGTGGCCATGCTCAGGCTTACCGGATAGTCGAAGAAGCGGCGCAGATAATAGATGCGCGACACCCTGCGTCGCCGCAGCATCACGCGGTCGCTACGCTCGGGGTCGCCGTCGAGGCTGTCGTTGTCGCAGGACTGTTTGCCGCAAAGCCTTTCGTCCAGCGCCGGAGCTGTCTGCAGGGTCATGATGTCGAGCCACTTGTCGACTACCCGCCGATTCTTGCTGAAGAAACGGTGGCCGCCTATGTCGATGCGGTTGGAGCCGCAGCGGACGGTGCGGGAGATGCCGCCGACTGTATCGGAAGCCTCGCACACAATCACTCTGAAACCGTCTGCCTCAAGCAGTCTGTCGGCGGCTGTAAGTCCGGCCGGACCTGCTCCGGCAATCACAACTGTTTTCATATTCCGGCTGCAAATTTCGCTTTTTTTTCTAATACAAACAAGTTAAATTAAATTTATGTAAAATCTTCGGAGGTTCTGTTTTTTTCACTAACTTCGCGTCATGAAAAAGAAAAAGACAGCCAAACGGATGCTGATTGCAGCCATCTGCCTGCTGGTGGCCGTCTGCGGTGGCGGATGGCTCGCATGGCGATACATCAACAATACTTACTCCGGCGACGAACCGGTACGAATATACATTCCTGCCGATGCTACAGCGGATGATATACGCGACAGCCTCTGCAACGCCCTCGGCAGTTCTTTCGGACGCCGTGTGTTCAACCTGTGGGAAGCCCAGAAAGCCGAAGCAGCTGATGCTTACGGCTCTTATGTGGTACGTCCGGGCGACAAGGCCATTACCATAAGCCGGAATCTCCGCTTCAAACGCCAGACCCCACTGAAAATCACATTCGGAAGTCCGCGCACTCTCGACCAGCTCTACCACCGTATCGCAGACCGGATGGACTTTCCGGCGGAAAGCCTGCGCAGCTGCGCCGACTCGCTGCTGCGGCAGACCGGATTCGCCGACTCAACGCAGTTTCCGGCAGCCTTCCTGCCATATACATATGAACTGTACTGGACCGACTCGCCGGAGAAGTTCATGACACAGGTTGTCGACGCCTATAAGCGATTCTGGACCGACGGCAGGCGTGCAAAAGCCCGGCAGCTTGGCCTGACTCCTGTCGGCGTCACCACTCTGGCTTCGATTGTCGAAGAAGAGACCGCCAAGACCGACGAGCGTCCGAAAGTGGCGCGCCTCTACCTCAACCGTCTGCGCAAAGGCATGAAACTTCAGGCCGACCCGACGGTGAAATTCGCCATCGGTGATTTCTCAATCAGGCGCATCACAGGCCCGATGCTCGGCACCGTCTCGCCATACAACACCTACCGTGTGGCCGGCCTGCCTCCGGGTCCGATAAGAATGGTCGAGACCGCTACCATCGACGCCGTGCTCGACGCTCCTGACCACTCATATTTATATATGTGTGCGAAAGAAGATTTTTCGGGCTACCACAATTTCGCGACTGACTACAGCGCCCATATGGCAAATGCCCGCCGTTATCAGGCCGAACTCAACAAACGCAATATCCGATGAGACTGACAGCCATACTCGCCGCATTGCTGCTGACAGCGGTCAGTGCCGGAGCCGTCTCAGCCGACTCCTTGACAAACTATGACGAAGACCCCTACGTGATACTGGTGGGAGAGGCCGAGGCCG
>CAMWUD010000097.1 GCA_947177365.1 uncultured Porphyromonadaceae bacterium
TATGGATGCGTCTTACGGGGCTTTTCACGATGTAATCCTCATCTTCAAGCCATGAAAAAAAACTGGAGAAGATGCGACGGATATTGTCAATTGTTGTCTTGCTCGAATTATTTTTTGCTTGGAACTCCGAAAGATAACGGCGTATGTCGTTGGTTGAGACTTCACGTAGCTCCATGCTGATTTTCGTCAGCCAAGCACTAATTGTATTTTGATAGTAATTCAGAGTCTTCTCCGAACATCCCTCGATTCTTTTAGCAGAGATGAAACTGCCAAGTAGTTCTTCATTGGCTTGTTTTGTGCGCTCCTTCTGACAAGGAGCTACAACGATTTCATAGCCACTCAATTCCTGTTCGAGCGCCCTGCGTAACTCATATAGTTGCGCAGGTGTCAAACTACCGCTCATTTTAGCGATAGTCCCATCAATAATAGCTTCTTTCATTGACATTTTTTACCCCAATATAATAAACTATGCCGCTAAATCGCAATTTAGAGGCGATGGCCCGTCAGCTATACGACTACTGGTTCGTGCAGTTCGATTTCCCCGATGAGAATGGCAGACCATATAAGTCAAGTGGCGGCAAGATGGTTTGGAATGAGAAGTTTACTAAAGAATTACCTGAAGTTTGGACAGTATCACCAATAGGACAAATTCTCGACAAGTATCCTTCGACTAAGAGATTTGATACCTCCGAGTATTTGAAGGAGGGACTTTTCCCAATTATAGATCAAGGAGAGTCTTATATAATCGGCTATACTAATGATTCGAAAAATATACTATATCGTCACCCGGCTGTACTCTTTGGCGATCACTCTACAAGAGTGAAATATCTTGGTTTCCCTTTTGGCAGAGGAGCTGATGGTACACAAATTCTATATTCAAATGATGAGCGTATTAGCCCATGGTTCTTATTCCTTTTCGTATCATCACTCTCAATTCCCAATCCTGGATATTCGCGTCACTTCAAATATCTTAAAGAAATGCACATCATTATACCATCGCAAAAAGTAGCAGATGAATTTGTCGATGTGATAAAGCCATTATTCGATAAATGGACTGATAATGTCATGCAGATTGCACAATTGACCAAACAACGGGATGAGCTATTACCCCTGCTGATGAGCGGTCAGGTCTCGGTCATGCCGCCGGAGGTAAATTGCGATTTAGCGGCATAGTTTATCGGCTTGCGACTGCAGAACAGAGAGTGGCCAAATTTGACATCGCCGACTTTCTATAGAACAGTAAGAACCGCTAAGCCCCTGAAAAAAGAAGAGCGCCCCGCGGGACGCTCTTCGTATCGTTGTATTTGATGATGTCTTACTTCACTTCCTCGAAGTCTACGTCGGTGACGTGGTCATCGCCGCCGTTGCCGGAAGTGCCGCCGTTAGGCTGACCGCCGTTGTATGCCTGTCCGGCACCGGGGTTCTGAGCCTGCTGCTGGGCATTGAGAATGTCCTGCTGTGCGGCACCGAAAGTGGTTTCGATTTCCTTGATGGCAGACTCGATGCCTGCGATGTCTTGAGCCTTGTGAGCTTCTTTCAGACGGGCTACGGCTGTCTCGATGGCGCTCTTCTTGTCGGCGGGAATCTTGTCGCCGAGTTCGCTGAGCTGCTTTTCGGTCTGGAAGATGATGGCATCGGCCTGGTTGAGCTTGTCGATGCGTTCCTTTTCCTTGGCATCGGCTGCAGCGTTGGCTTCGGCCTCGTCTTTCATACGCTTGATTTCGGCATCGGTCAGACCGCTTGAAGCCTCGATGCGGATGCTCTGTTCCTTGCCGGTGGCTTTATCCTTGGCGGATACGTTGAGGATACCGTTGGCATCGATTTCGAATGTTACTTCAATCTGAGGTATGCCACGGGGAGCGGGCGCGATGCCATCGAGGTGGAACTTGCCGAGCAGTTTGTCGTCTTTTGCCATGGGACGCTCGCCCTGGAGAACGTTGATTTCAACCGAAGGCTGGTTGTCGGCTGCGGTTGAGAATGTCTCGCTCTTGCGGGTAGGGATGGTGGTGTTCGCTTCGATGAGCTTGGTCATGACACCGCCGAGGGTCTCGATACCTACCGACAGAGGCACGACGTCGAGCAGAAGCACGTCTTTCACATCGCCCGAGAGCACACCGCCCTGGATTGCGGCGCCTACGGCTACCACTTCGTCGGGGTTCACGCCTTTCGACGGAGCCTTGCCGAAGAACTTCTCTACCACCTGCTGGATGGCGGGGATACGGGTAGAACCGCCCACGAGGATGACTTCGTCGATGTCCGATGCCTTCAGACCTGCGTCGCGGAGTGCGTCTTCACAGGGCTTGAGGGTGGCGTTGATGAGCTTGTCGGCGAGCTGTTCGAATTTGGCTCGGGTAAGGGTTTTTACAAGGTGCTTTGGAATACCGTTCACCGGCATGATGTACGGCAGGTTGATTTCGGTGGAGGTGGTGCTTGAAAGCTCGATCTTGGCTTTTTCGGCAGCTTCTTTCAGACGCTGGAGAGCCATGGGGTCCTGACGGAGATCCACGCCTTCTTCGCGCTGGAATTCATCGGCCAGCCAGTCGATGATTACGTGGTCGAAGTCGTCGCCGCCGAGGTGCGTGTCACCGTTGGTGGATTTCACTTCAAACACGCCGTCGCCGAGTTCGAGGATAGAGATATCGAATGTACCGCCGCCGAGGTCGAATACGGCGATTTTCTGTTCTTTGTTGGTTTTGTCAAGACCATAGGCGAGGGCTGCCGCAGTAGGTTCGTTGACGATACGCTTAACTGTGAGGCCTGCGATTTCGCCGGCTTCCTTGGTGGCCTGACGCTGAGAGTCGTTGAAGTAGGCCGGCACGGTGATGACGGCTTCGGTGACGCTCTGACCCAGATAGTCTTCAGCGGTTTTCTTCATTTTCTGAAGAATCATGGCCGAGATTTCCTGCGGGGTGTATTCGCGTCCGTCGATGTCGATACGGGGAGTATTGTTGTCGCCGCGCACTACCTTGTAGGGCACGCGTTCGATTTCGTTCTGTACCTGATCGTAGGTTTCGCCCATGAAACGTTTGATCGAGTAGATTGTGCGTTTTGGATTGGTGATGGCCTGACGTTTGGCGGGGTCACCGACCTTACGTTCGCCGCCATCTACGAATGCCACTACCGACGGAGTGGTGTTGCGGCCTTCGCTATTAGGAATTACAACGGGATCGTTACCTTCGAGAACTGCGACACAGCTGTTGGTTGTGCCTAAGTCTATACCAATTATTTTTCCCATGATTGTGTAGGTTTTATGTTGTTTATATTTTTTGTTATCGTAAGTTTTCTTATCTGTTCGCTAATAAAACAAATCCTGTGCCAAAAAGGTTGCATAGATGCTATTTTAATCTTTTTCAATGCTTTGGAACTGACACTCCCTTCTGCCACGTGTGGCAGAAGGGCGTTACTTTGTGTAGTGAAAATTTGTCCATCCGGACACTGTGGAGGCAAGGATGCCTCCACTCCGTGCGTTGAACAGCAGGCCCATAGCTTCTACGGAGGGTAGAAGCTATGGGCCTTTGGTTTATGGGAAAAATGCGGCTGTCAGTATCCGAAAATCTGTTCGGGGGTGAGCATCACCACGCGTCCGAGTCGGGAGAGGGCTTCGAGGTCGATGTCATCGGTGTCGCCGAGGATGCAGTAGTAATATGTGCGTCCGGCCACGTGTTTTTTCTGGAAGTCGGTCACACTGTCGATGGTCATCGAGGGCAGAGCCTCGAAGAGGTCGCGTGAGGTGTCGTGGTCGTTGCCGAGATCAAGAGCGTTGATGTAGCTCCATGCTATGTTGTCCTTGATAGTGCGTTCGGTGCGCAGACGGGCATCGAGAGCCTGTTTGGCCAGATTGAATGCGGCATCGCTTTGTGGCATGTTTTCGATGATGTCATTGAAAGCCGTGATGGCATCATTCATCTTGTCGTTCTGTGTAGCGATGTATGTGGAGAAGAAGTACGGACGGTGTTTGTACGGTGGATCCTGGAATCCAGCCCAGGCGCTGTAGGCCAGCGAACGGCTCTCGCGCATTTCCTGGAATACGATGGCGTTCATGCCACCGCCGAAATATTCGTTGTAAAGCCTGAGTATCGGCTCGTTGAGCTGACCGTACTGTTCGCCTTTGTTTGAGTACATGCACATCTGCAGCTGTTTGGCGGGGTAGGGCGCCACATACACTATTGTTTCCTCGGGCGTCTGTTCCTTGAAGCGCTCGATGCGTTCCACGGCCTTGAGGCTGGCGGGGGTGCGGTGCAGGCGGTTGATGTTGTCGACAACTTCCTTGCTGTCGAGCTTGCCATAGTAAATGGCACGGTGCTGATAGTCGTTGAGCCGGGCGATGGCGGCGGTGAGTTCTGACGGTTTTACAGACGCGAGTCTTGCGGAGTTGTATGCTGCGGTCTGCGGATTGTTCTCGCCGTAGATCATGTAGTCTGATAGCGCCGAGAAGTTCGAGTCCTGGTTTGTCTTGGCGTTGGTTTCCGCCTGGGCCATGCGTGCCACCATGGCATTGTATGCGGCGGTGTCGATGGCGGTGTCGTGCATCAGTTCCTCCATCAGCTGCATTGCGGCGGGCATGTTCACGCTGAGTCCGTTCAGCATTACGTAGCTGCGGTTTTGGCTCACTATCAGACGATAGGAGCAGGCAAGCTTGTAGAATTCGTCTTTTATCTGCTGGGCGCTCTTGCTGGAGGTGCCTACATAGGGGAGGTATGCGGCGGCGGGTGTGAGCAGCGGGTCGCTGTTCGAGCCGAAATCGTAGACGTAGGTCAGCTGAAATACGTCGTTGGTGGTGTTAGGGGTATAGAGAAGCTCGATGTCGTTCTTGGCCTTGAGGCGGGTGAGGTCTTTGTCGTAGTCCGGGAACACAGGCTCGATTGCTTCGACCTCGGAGTTCTTTATATCCTGCAGGAAAGCGCTCGATGCATCGCGGTTCATGGCAATGGGAGTGAGCTGCGGTTTGGAGAGTTTGAGTTCGTTGGGGTCATCGCCCTGCCGCTTGTACAATGCGGCGTAGTTCCGGTCGCCGAAGTATTTGTTGGCTACCCGCACCACATCGTTCTTGGTGATTTTGTCGAGACGGCTGAGCTGCGCCACCACGTCGGCCCATTCCTGTCCGTTTACGAAGGCTTCCACATAGTAGTCGGCGCGGGATTCGTTGCTTTCAAACGATTTCTGGAGGTTGAGTTTTACATTATTGATTATGGCAGGCAGCAGATCATCGGAGAAATCGCCGTTGCGGAGTTTTGCCATTTCTTCAAGCAGAATAGCCCGGACATCATCGAGCGACTGTCCGCCTTTAGGCAGTCCTATCATCAGAAAAGCGCCTTGGTCGGCCATGCCGTACATGCCGGCTCCGGTGCCGAGTGTGCGTTGTGGCAGGTTGACGTCCACGTCAAGCAGACCGGTTTTGCCGTTGTTAAGAACTTCGGAGATAATCTGCAGCACTTCGGTGTCTTCGTGAGCGGCGGCAGGTATACGCCATGCCAGATATATCATTTCGGCTTCTTTGCCGAGCACTTCCACATCGATGGGGCTTGTGATTGGCTTTTCTTCGTTGATCTGCAGCACCGGCAGGTCGGGGTTGGGGCGGAGGTGTCCGAAGTATTTTTCGATGATGTCGACCATGTTGTCGGGGTCGAAATCGCCGCTTACACATATTGCCATGTTGTTCGGAACGTACCATTGACGGTGGTAATTCTTCACGTTGGTAATCGACGGATTCTTAAGGTTTTCCTGAGTGCCGAGTACGGTCTGGGTGCCGTATGGATGGCTTGGGAAGAGGGTGGAGAGCATGCGTTCCGACAACTTGCGGCTGTCGTCGGTCAGCGACATGTTTTTTTCTTCATAAATGGTTTCGAGCTCGGTGTGGAAGCCACGTATTACCGGATGTTCGAACCGGTCGGCCTGGATGCGTGCCCAGTTGTCAATCTGGTTGGAGGGAATGTTTTCCACATAGCAGGTCACATCGTAGCTGGTGTAGGCATTGGTGCCGTTGGCGCCGATGGCCGACATGAGTTTGTCGTATTCGTTGGGGATGGCCAGCAGCGATGCCTGATAGCTGATTGAGTCAATCCGGTGGTATATGGCGGCTCTCTCGGTGGAGTCGGTGGTGTGACGGTATGTCTCGAAGAGCTGTTCGATTTTGTCAAGCATCGGTTTTTCGGCAATGTAGTCGGTGGTGCCGTACTGTTCGGTGCCTTTGAACATCAGATGCTCGAAATAGTGGGCGAGGCCTGTGGTCTCGGCCGGGTCGTTCTTTCCTCCGACACGTACGGCGATGTAGGTCTGGATGCGTGGTTCGTCTTTGTTTACGGACATGAAAATTTTCAGACCGTTGGGCAGGGTATACATTTTGGTGCCGAGGGGGTCGCCTTCGACTGTGCGAAATTCGTGTTTCGCGGCAAAGACACCGCTGCTGATCAGCAGAATCGATGCAAGGGCTGAGAGTCGCAATCTTGTCGCTTTCATGGAGTGTTATTTTTGTGTGAAATGAAATTTTTTGTAGGAAATGATACGGCGGGCTCCGGAAGCCGGAGCCCGCCGGTAAGAAGTATGTGGAGGAATCAATATTCGTCCCAGCTGCGGATTTCGATTTCGTCGATGCTCATCGAGGTGAATGCCCTGATGAATGCCGAAGCCAGGCGGGCGTTGGTCAGCAGGGGGATGTTGAGGTCGATGGCCGCACGGCGGATTTTGTATCCGTTGGTCAGTTCGGCGGTGGTGAGGTTCTTGGGTATGTTCACCACCATGTCGATGGCATGGCTGTGGAGCAGGTCGAGCGCCTGGGGCTGCATGTCGGGCTGCGACGGCCAGTAGACGCGTATGGCCGGAATGCCGTTGTCGTTGAGGAACTGGAATGTTCCGCCGGTGGCATAGATTGTGTAGCCGTGGTTGTGCAGCTGGTGTGCAGCGTCGAGCATGTCGGCTTTCTGTTTGGGGGTGCCGGTGCTGAGCAGTACGGTCTTGGCGGGAATGCGCTGGCCTACGGCAAGCATTGATTTGAGTATGGCCTCGGAGGTGTCGTAGCCGATGCAGCCTACTTCACCGGTAGAGGCCATGTCGACTCCAAGCACCGGGTCGGCGCCCTGCAGACGGGAGAAGCTGAACTGCGATGCCTTGATGCCTACATAGTCGAGGTCGAACGCGCTTTTGCTGGGCTTTTCGACCGGCAGACCGAGCATGACGCGGGTGGCCAGGTCGATGAAGTTGATTTTAAGCACCTTCGATACGAAGGGGAACGAACGCGATGCTCGCAGGTTGCACTCAATCACCTTGATGTCGTTGTCCTTGGCCAGATACTGGATGTTGAACGGACCGCTGATGTTCAGGGCTTTGGCGATGCGGGCGCTCACCTTCTTGATGCGGCGCATGGTCTCTACGTAGAGTTTCTGCGGCGGGAACTGTATGGTGGCGTCGCCGGAGTGTACGCCGGCGAATTCGATGTGTTCGCTGATGGCGTAGGCTTTGATTTCGCCGTCCTGGGCCACAGCGTCCATTTCTATCTCCTTGGCGTTCTGGATAAATTCGGTCACCACTACCGGATGCTGCTTCGATACATTGGCGGCGAGGCGCAGGAAGCGCACCAGCTCGTCGTTGTTGGAGCATACGTTCATGGCTGCGCCGGAGAGCACGTAGCTCGGACGCACCAGCACCGGGAAGCCTACTTCGGCCACGAAGTCGTTGATGTCTTCAAGACTGGTGAGCTCGCGCCAGCGGGGCTGGTCGATGCCCAGTTCGTCGAGCATGGCGGAGAATTTGTGACGGTCTTCGGCATTGTCGATGCTTTTGGCTGTGGTGCCGAGAATGTTCACTCCCTGCTGGTCGAGTCGTGTGGCGAGGTTGTTGGGAATCTGTCCGCCCACCGACAGTATGGTGCCGTGGGGCTGTTCCAGATCCAGGATGTCCATCACGCGCTCGAATGTGAGTTCGTCGAAGTAGAGGCGGTCGCACATGTCGTAGTCGGTCGACACTGTCTCGGGGTTGTAGTTTATCATCACCGAGCGCCAGCCTTGCTGCTTGACGGTCATGAGCGCGTTGACCGAGCACCAGTCGAATTCCACGCTGGAGCCGATGCGGTAGGCACCGGAGCCGAGCACCACTATCGAGCGGTGGTCGTGGAGGTAGGTGACGTCGTTCTCGCTGCCGTTGTAGGTGAGGTAAAGGTAGTTGGTGCGGGCGGGATATTCAGCGGCAAGGGTGTCGATCTGTTTTACCACCGGTACGATGCCGAGCTGCTTGCGAAGCGCACGCACCTGAAGGTTGGCTTCCTCGGCGTTTGTCATGTTGTTTTTTAGCACCGAGCGTGCAATCTGGAAGTCACTGAAGCCTTGCTGCTTGGCCTGGCGGAGCAGGGCGGAGGGTATGGCTTCGAGCGATTCGTATCCGGCGAGTTCGTCCTGTCA
>CAMWUD010000098.1 GCA_947177365.1 uncultured Porphyromonadaceae bacterium
GCTGTGAGTACTCGGAGGTCTCTGAGTACTCGGAGTACTCGGAGTGCCGGGGCGGCTGTGAGTACTCGGAGGTCTCTGAGTGCTCGGAGTACTCGGAGTGCTCGGGCGGCTGTGAGTACTCGGAGGTCTCTGAGTACTCGGAGTACTCGGAGTGCCGGGGCGGTTCTGAGAACTCGGAGGTCTCTGAGTGCTCTGAGTACCGGGTCTGCTCTGAGTTCTCTGAGTTCTCTGAGTACTCGGAGTACTCTGAGGTCTCTGAGTGCTCTGAGGTCTCTGAGTTCTCGGAGTTCTCTGAGTTCTCTGAGAGTTCTGAGTACTCTGCTCCCCGGAATTGTTGCGGCCTCTGGCATCCGCCATCGGCATGCAGAGTGCTCCGCAGAGAAGCAGCATGCCTACGTTTCTTAATAATTTCCTCATGACATTTCGTTTTTTGTTTACCTTTTTAGACCGTTCTCAGGCAAAAAGGTTTATTTTCCGGTATACAGGCAATGCACCTTGCCCACGGGCAAAGTGCCTTCGAGACGTACCGGTATGCGCCTGGAGTCTGTGCTTATCCAGGCATCCATGTCGTCGGAAGTCTTTTTCTTGTCGTCGGAAGTGAAAGTGAAGGTGATATGGTAGCAGTGGAAACTCTCGTTTTCGGTCTCCACATCGGCTTCGCCATGATATACAATGGTGAGCAACTCCTTGCGCTTGCCGGAGTATATGTTGATTTCCTCCTTGTGTCCCGGTTTCCACTTCTCATACGGCAGTGTGCGCATGTAATAGTACGAGGTGAGCATGTCCACCGTGGTACCCTGCGCCGTGAGCGTGCGCGCCTCATCCACAGTCTGGCGACCTTTTTTCCACACCTTGCGCGTACATTTGCCGGTGACAGTGTTGCCGCTGTAGCTGAAGCGTACCACATCGTGCTTGCGCTCGCTGCCTTCGTTGGCAATCTTCTCATAGAACTCCGGTCGCAGCGTGCCGCTGGCAAATACACCGTTCAGAGTGTCGCGAAGCTTGAAGAATTTGTCGGCCCAGGGCTGCGATGCCGCAGTAAGCCGGGCATGGGAGCGGGAGCCGTCGTTGCGCAGTGTGATGGTCACATCGCCTGCATGCTTGTTGATCAGACCCCATTTGTATTTCACCTTGTAGCTTACGCTTTCATTGGCGAACGTACGGGCTACGGAAGGAACACATGCGGCGGCTGCCAGCAGGCAGAGACAGAGGAGACGGAGCAGTAATGGTTTCATACCGGAATTTTAATGCAGAGTTTCCGATGGTTGCCTATGCCGATGTTGGGGGCATGGGCGTCTTCGGGAAAGAATATGGCGGCCTGCCCTACCCTCACATGCAGAAGGCTGTGGGCCGAGTCGCCGTAAGTGGCGCAGTCGGTGGCCTCATCGTAGGGTGTGCGCGGATACTGGAGCGACGACACAGGCGCCCAGCCCATGGTCTCGTCGCCCTTCACAGGCACATGGATGTCGATAAAGCGCCTGTGTGCCTCAAGCACGGCGGCATCACGCGGAGTCATGGCTCCGCTTTCCGCCTTCACGCAGATGCCCTGCGGAAGTTCGGTGACACCGGGCTGGAAGTCCAGACCGGCGAGGTTTTCGGCCAGCCAGTCGATGGCGGCTGCAATGGCGGGAGAGATTGAACGGAATCGATGAATATTGTCTATATCGGTGAGAATCATGAAAGTGCGTTTTGGGTTTGGTCGAGAACTTCCGTCAGAGGAGTCTCGTCGTCATCGAACATCAGCGGCAGCCTGCCGCGGTCGGCCTGTTCGATGCGTTTGTTGCGCCAGCATTTGCGGCATACGGCCACATATCTGTCGTCGCCGCCGATCTCCACCTGGGCGCCTTCTTCCACAAAGTCGCCGTTGGCGTCGATACGCGCGTTGATTATGGTCTTGTGGCCGCAGTTGCATGTCGACTTTATCTCGTCGATGGTGTCGGCAATCTCGAACAGACGCCGCGAGCCCTCGAACAGATGGCTCTGGAAGTCGGTTCGCAGACCGTAGCAGATCACGTTCGAGCCGAAATCGTCGACGATGCGCGACAGCTGGTCCACCTGGGCTTCGGTCAGGAACTGGGCCTCGTCAATCAGAAACCAGTCGATCAGGCCCTGGTGCTCGCGGTAGAGCTGGCGGGCGAGCGCATAGAGGTCGGTGTCGCGGAATATCCAGCGGCATTTGCGCTCTATGCCTATGCGCGAGCGTATCACACTGTCGCCTTCACGAGTGTCGGTGGCGGGCTTCATGCACACATAGCTCATGCGGCGTTCCTCGAAGTTGTAGGCGGTGGTGAGCAGCAGGGCCGTCTTGGCCGACCCCATGGTGCCGTATCTGAAATAGAGTTTTCCCTTGCGGTACATAATTCAGGCTGTCAGTCGGTTCAATAAGGCGATGCCTCGTAGCGGTAGATGTCTTCGAGGCGTATGTTGAAGCGGAGATTGGAGTAAGGCAGTATCACCGTGCCGGCGCCTGTCGAGCCATAGGCCAGACCGTAAGGCACTATCACCTCGGCGGTGTCCTTCACCCGCATGTCGGCCAGTGCCACCGCCCAGCCCGATATGGTCTGGTTGATGCGGGTGCGGTAGATGCCGGGCACGGATGTGCTGTTGACGTTGCTCGACGAGTCGAAGGGCTGGCCGTCGTAGAGGTGGCCTTTATAGCGTACATCCACGGTGGAGGTATAGAGCGGCGAGAGGTTGCCCTCGGTCTCGGCCCTGTCGTTGAAGTAGTGGATCAGCACGAATGACGCCGGATTCCACTGCGGCACCAGCACATCGTAGTAGGGGGTGCCGTCATCGTTGGTCCGTTGCTGCATTTCGGTCAGCCACTGGTTGTTGGCCTCGCGCCAGTCGGTGTATTTTGTCCAGGTGTCCTGGTCGTCGTCGCTGTTGCAACCCGGCATGGCGGCCGCGAGGGCCGCCGCGCCGAGGGCTATCAGTATTTTCTTCATATCAGGAGAGCTTGCGCAGCAGGCTGTTGAGGCTTACGCTGTCGTGAATAATCTTGTGCAGGTCGGCAATGGCCACACGGGTCTGCGCCATGGAGTCGCGCTCACGCAGTGTCACGGTGTTGTCTTCCAGTGTCTGGTGGTCGACGGTGATGCAGTAGGGAGTGCCTATGGCGTCCTGACGGCGGTAGCGTTTGCCGATGGAGTCTTTCTCCTCGTAGTGGGTGGAGAAGTCGAATTTGAGTTCGTTCACAATCTCGCGGGCCTTTTCGGGGAGTCCGTCCTTGCGCACCAGAGGCATAACGGCGCATTTCACCGGTGCCAGCGGGGCGGGCAGATGGAGCACCACGCGGGTGTCGCCGCCTTCGAGCTGCTGCTCTTCATAGCTTGAGCAGAGCACACTCAGGAACATACGGTCCACACCGATGGAGGTCTCTATCACATAGGGGGTGTAGCTTTCGTTGAGCTCGGGGTCGAAATACTGGATTTTCTTGCCCGAGAACTTCTCGTGCTGCGAGAGGTCGAAGTTCGTACGCGAGTGGATGCCTTCCACTTCCTTGAAGCCGAAGGGCATGCGGAATTCTATGTCGGTGGCAGCGTTGGCGTAGTGAGCCAGCTTGTCGTGGTCGTGGTAGCGGTATTTGTCATCGCCAAGGCCAAGGACCTTGTGCCATTTCAGACGCCATTCCTTCCACTGGGCGAACCATTTGAGTTCCTCGCCCGGACGTACGAAGAACTGCATTTCCATCTGTTCGAACTCGCGCATGCGGAATATGAACTGACGGGCCACAATCTCGTTGCGGAAGGCCTTGCCTATCTGGGCAATGCCGAAGGGGATGCTCATGCGGCCTGTCTTCTGCACGTTGAGATAGTTCACGAATATGCCCTGGGCTGTTTCCGGGCGCAGGTATACGGTCATGGCGCCGTCGGCGGTCGAGCCCATCTCGGTGCGGAACATCAGGTTGAACTGGCGCACTTCAGTCCAGTTGCGGGTGCCGGAGAGGGGGCATACGATTTCTTCGTCGAGGATAATCTGGCGGAGTTCGTCGAGGTTGTTGTCGTTCATGGCCTGGGCGAAGCGCTCGTGGAGAGCGTCGCGTTTGGCGGCGTGTTCAAGCACACGGGGGTTGGTCTGACGGTAAAGGTCTTCGTCGAACGATTCGCCGAAACGCTTGCGGGCCTTTGCCACTTCCTTTTCGATTTTGTCGTCGTATTTGGCGAGCTGCTCCTCGATAAGTACGTCGGCGCGATAGCGTTTCTTGGAGTCGCGGTTGTCGATCAGAGGGTCGTTGAACGCGTCGACATGTCCCGAAGCCTTCCATATGGTCGGGTGCATGAAGATGGCGGAGTCGATTCCCACGATATTGTCGTGCAGGAGGGTCATGGAGTCCCACCAGTAGCGTTTGATATTGTTTTTGAGTTCGACGCCGTTCTGTCCGTAATCGTATACGGCGGAGAGTCCGTCGTAGATTTCAGATGATTGGAAGACAAAACCGTATTCCTTGGCGTGTGAAACGATTTTTTTAAACACGTCGTCTTGTTGAGCCATTGCTTTTGTATTTTGAGGTTATTGTTATCGAACCACAAAATTACGAAAAAATCGGCACATACTGCCGATTTTAACATTAATCTACAAATCCGCCGCGTCTGTAACTATTCAGCTATGTAAAATCGCTGGCGAACATCGTCTTGTAGGGACGCACCCCGGTGCGTCCGGCCGCCGGCTGTCCCAAATCTTGTTGCTGCGGACGCACCGGGGTGCGTCCCTACATTGATAATGAACAGCTTACGGAGATCAGGGTAGGTGAATAGTTACCGCTGTTTTCCCGTCAGTCGCGGCGTCCGTGAAGCCACGCGAAAAGGCAGCCTACAAAGAGCGAGCCTCCGACGATATTGCCCAGCGTGGCCGGAAGCAGATTGGCGCTGAACATCTGCCATATGCCCACTTCGGCGCCGTAGAACATCCCCGCCGGGATATAGAACATATTGGCTATGGAGTGTTCATAGCCTATGGCCACGAAAGCCGCCACCGGCACCACACAGCCGGCCATCTTCTCCAGCAGGTTGTGCCCCGACATGCCCAGCCATATGGCCAGACAAACACACCAGTTGGCTCCTATGCCACGGAAAAATACTGTCAGCCAGGGCAGCGACACCTTCGCCTCGGCCACCGACACTATCGTCCGGCGGTACTGCTCGGCCGCGAATATGTCGGTGAGCCACACCAGCAGCCACACCACCGCAAGCGCCCCGGCGAAGTTGCCCAGCCATACGAAAAGCCAGTTTTTCAGCACCGGCCCGAAGCCGTGATGCCCGCGCATATACGACGGTATCAGCATGGCGTTGTTGCCCGTGAACAGTTCCGCTCCCAGCACCACCACCAGAATCAGCCCCAGCGGGAAGGTGAGTCCGCTCAGCAGACGCTGCACCGCCGGATAGGCCAGCGACACATCGCCCAGCCCCCAGCCGGCTATCACAGAGAATGTTCCGCCCAGGGCTATGTATGCCCCGGCAAGGATGCTCAGCACAGCCAGACGACCCGGCTGACGCTCGCTGATATCGCACTTGACGGCGCCGGCTTTTTCGGCCAGAGCCATGATTTCGGCAGGTGTTTTGATATTCATGCTGCAAAATTAATGAATTTTTCGATTTCAACCTCAATCATTATTTGTAACTTTGCAATTGATTTCACTAAAATAAACACGAAAGTAATAATAGACTATAAAAAATGGCAAACTGGTTTGAATGTAAAGTCCGCTACGACAAACTTCAGGAAAACGGATCGGTAAAAAAGGTGTCGGAACCCTATATCGTCGACGCTCTGTCGTTTACCGAGGCCGAAGCCCGCATCATAGAAGAACAGACCCCCTATATATCCGGCGACTTTTCGGTATCGGCCGTAAAGCGCACCAAGATTGCCGAAATCTTCTGGAACGAAGAAGGCGACAAATGGTATTTGGTGAAGTGCGCCTTCATCACCATCGACGAGAAGACCGCCGTGGAAAAGCGTACCACAAGCCTCTTCCTGGTTCAGGCCGGAAATCTGGCCGAGGCTCTCGACGTGTTCAACGAAAACATGAAGGGCACGATGGCCGACTACGATGTCACAGCCATCAACGAAACCCTCATCATGGATGTATACAAGGTTAAACTCGCCGGAGAAAAAGCCGAGTGATACCGTCGATAGCCGATAACCTCTCCGCTGTGCTGCATACCCTCCCCGAGGGCGTGCGGCTCGTGGCTGTCTCGAAATTCCATCCCGCCGAAGCGCTGCGCCAGGCCTATGACGCCGGCCAGCGCATATTCGGCGAAAGCCGCGTGCAGGAGCTGCTCGCAAAGCGCGACGTTCTGCCCGCCGACATCAGCTGGCACTTCATCGGTCACCTCCAGACCAACAAGGTGCGCCAGCTTGTAGGCAAGGCCGACATGATCGAATCGGTGGACTCCGACCGCCTCCTGCGCCTGATTGACCGCGAGTCGGCTGCCGCCGGCGTGGTGAGCCGTGTACTCATGCAGGTGCATGTGGCCGCCGAAGAGACCAAGTTCGGATTCTCGCCCGACGAGCTGCTCCGCTGGTTCGAGGAGGGCGGCTACCGTTCGCTGCAGGCCACCCATCTGTGCGGCCTCATGGCAATGGCCTCGAACACCGACGACATGGAGCGCGTCCGCGCCGACTTCCACCGTGTGGCCGAGCTGGCCCGCAGCATCCGCGAGGCCTGCCCCGACCTCTGCGGCTTCGACATGCTGAGCATGGGCATGAGCCACGACTATCAGCTGGCAATCGCCGAAGGCGCCACCCACGTGCGCGTCGGAAGCGCCATCTTCGGCGAAAGGCAGTACTGAGCCGCCTCGCCGTCTATTCCGGAGCATGCCGCCGGCATGCCGAAAACCCCGACTTTTTAACAAACCTAAATAACTTACCTTCATTCAACAACCATGAGTCAGTCCAAGACCAACCGGCGCCAAGGCAGCTTCGCCCTGCCCATCGCCATCATGTTCGCCCTGTTCTTCATGATTGCCTTCGTCACAGGCTATCAGAATCCTCTGGGTGATGTAATCAAAAAAATGTCGGCCGGCAACGCCGTAATGTCGCAGCTCGGCACATTCTGCAACTTCATCGCATACGCCATAATGGGTTATCCCGCCGGCAAGGTTCTCCAGAACAAAGGTTACCGCTTCACCGCCCTCGCCGCTGTGTCGGTGGGTTTCGCCGGTGTGGCCATCACCTATATTTCAGGCATGATTGAGGACAGCAATGTGGCTCTGGCCGTGTATATGCTGGGCGCCCTCGTGGCCGGTTTCTCCATGTGTATGCTCAACACCGTGGTGAACCCCATGCTCAACTCTCTGGGCAAGGACGAGAAGCAGGGCAACCAGCTGCTTATGTTCGGCGGCTCCTGCAACTCTGTCGGCGCCACTCTCGCTCCGGTGATCGTAGGCGGTCTGATTGGCGGTTCCGCCAGTTCGATTGCCTCGGCCAACCCTGTGTTCTACATGGCCATGGGTATTTTCGCCGTTGCCTTCCTGGTGCTCTTCTTCTCCAAACTCCCCGAAGACCCCGACCTGGGCAAACCCAAAGCCGCAATCAAGGCCATGGATGCCTTCAAGTTCCGCAATTTCTCCTTCGGCGTGCTCGCCATCTTCTGCTATATGGGCGTTGAAATCGGCGTGTCGAACTGGACTTATCAGGATCTGTCCACCACCATCGGTTCGATTGGTGCGGGCGCTGTCTGCGGCATGTTCTGGCTGTTCATGCTGGTAGGCCGTCTGCTGGGCGGTGTTGTCGGCGGCAAGGTATCGCCCAAGGCCATGCTGGTGTTTGTGAGCGCCCTGGCCATTGTGCTTCTCTGCCTGGGCATCATGTTGCCCACATCGAAGATGGCTTTCTTCGGCTTCGACTCCAACAACCTGAGCTTCACTTCTGTTGAGATTCCCGTCAACTCTATTTTCTTTGTGCTTGTAGGTCTCTGTACCTCGGTTATGTGGGGTGCAGTCTTCAACCTCTCCGTACAGGGTCTGGGCAAGTATACCTCCGTGGCATCGGGCATCTTCATGGTGATGGTGTGCGGCGGCGGCATCTGGACTATCGTGCAGGGTGCCCTGGCCGACAAGGTGGGCATTGTCAACAGCTTCTGGATGGTGGTGTGCTTCGCCGCCTACCTGCTGCTCTATGCTCTGGTACTCAGCAAGCCCGTAAGCTCTATTCCCGCTCAGAAGGAAGTGCTCTACGAGGACGGCAAGAAGGCCGAAATCTAATTTTGCTTAAAGGATATGGAATATCGGGCGCCGCACAACAGTGTGGCGCCTTTTGTATCCCCCGGAGTGGGGGCCTGCCTGCCTCCACAATGAAACCATACCATATACCAGCCGAAACAGTGGAGGCCAGGATTCCTCCACTACGGGGGCGGCCGGTGCGCATATTTGGGGTT
>CAMWUD010000099.1 GCA_947177365.1 uncultured Porphyromonadaceae bacterium
GGTTCCTTGGCCGAGTGGTTAGGCACCGGTCTGCAAAACCGTTTACAGCAGTTCGATTCTGCTAGGAACCTCCAAGCCGAAACAAATATTTGTTTCGGCTTTTTTTTATATACTTTCTATTTTTTTTGCTTACCTTTGCAGCCGGACTTGAATCAGGTGGCATATCAGATTTCTGAAGTCTGAATACAGAATCTCAACTACCATATATTCATACAAAATATCAAACAATTATTATCATGAAACAAACCACAGTAATGACAATCGCGGCATCGATGGCTATCGCTGTCGGGGTCGGTCAGGCGGCTGCGTACGCCCCCGACACACGCCCGCCATTGTCTGCGGCAAGCACAGCCGTGCCTGCTTTGAAGGGAAATGTGCTTTACTCCCAAGGCTGGAATGAAGAAAGCCAGCCGATAGGCATGTATCGTGTACCTACAAAGCCGTCCGAGACATTCGAGGCAATATACACGGCATTCCTCGGCACATTCGGCAATTTCGAACAGGACGGATACTATTTCACCACCGAACGCGTACGAGACAACGACTCCTATATAGTGGCCCATACTGTCTGGGACGCCATAAGCGGCAGCTTTGTCAACTCGTTCATGACCGAAGGCGACTGCAGCCAGGTGGCTGTCGACTGCGCCAAAGACCCTTCGTCCGGATTCATTTATGCAGCCACATTCAATCCCGAAGGCAACGGCTATCAGCTCTCGGTGCTCAGCTTCACCCGCACTTCGGCCATGGCTCTCAAAATCGGTGATTTCGACTGTGAAATCGCAGCATTGGGTTGCACCGCGCAAGGACAGCTGTACGCTATCTGCCGCGAGCGAAACGGTTTCGGAGCCGTAACCGGCTCGACCCTGCTTATGGTCGACAAATCCGATGCCTCGTACCGCAGAATCGGCACCGGCACCGGATGTATGCCTCAATACAACAGTTCCGCCACCATAGACCCGGCTTCCGGACGCATGTTCTGGACTGTTTGTCCGCCCGACAACTCCGGCTCTCTCTATGAAGTGGATCTCCAGACCGGAGACGCCAGCCTCATCTACGATTTTCCCGGCAAAGAACAAGTCGTAGGTCTGGCCTTGGCCGAAGAGACCGCTTCCCCCAAAGCTCCGGCCCAGCCGACAAATATCCAGCTCTCATTCACCGGCGGAAGTCTGAACGGAACTCTCAGCTGCGACATTCCCGCAACTACCTTCGACGGACAGCCTGCATCTGGCAGCCTGACATACACAGTGACTGTCGACGGTGAGGAAATCGCACACGGCTCCACTACCTATGGCGGACGCATTAACCAGAACGTCACGGTAAGCCGCTCGGGCACACACTCGTTTGCCGTATTCACCTCAAACCAGAACGGCGACAGCCCCAAGGCCACAGCCAGCAAGTTTGTAGGTTATGGCATACCTGAAGCACCCGCAGGCGTGACAGCAGCCCTCTCCGGAACTTCCGTATCCCTGAACTGGACTCCCGTCACTGCCACAGTCGACGGAGGCTACATAAACCCGGCCGACGTCCTGTACCGGATTATGAAGCAGGACGGCACCACAGTGGCCGACGCGCTCAAGTCAACATCGTATACCGAAACCATATCCCTGCCCGAAAGCCCGGAAACACTGACATACTCCGTGGTAGCAGTCAGCGGCGGCAACGACTCTGACCCCGCCTACAGCAACACCATCGCATTAGGCTCAGTAACACCGCCCTACTCCACTGTATTCTCCGATGGCGAGCATACATTGAAAGGCTATACAGTAATCGATGCCAACAACGACGGACGTACATGGATCTGGGACGACAGAGGCAACGGTCTGCGTGCTCCCTACAACACCGACAAAGTCACCCCCATGGACGACTGGCTCATCACCCCGGGCCTTGCACTGAAGGCCGGACACACCTACGATCTGAGCTTCGACGCTTCAGTGATAGATCCGACATGCAGCGAGACATTCGAAGTGAAACTGGGCAATGCGAACACAGCCGAGGCCATGACAGTATCGCTGATACCTGAAACTACAATTTCGGAAACCACTCCCACTGAGATGACTGCCCGTATCGTCGCACCGGCGGACGGCATATTCTACGTCGGCATACACTGCATATCCGAAGCTGACAAATACTACCTCTACGTCGACAGACTCCGTATCGGAGCACCCCAGGCCAACGCCATGCCCAATCAGCCGGACAACTTCGTAGTGGCACCTGCCCGCGACGGCGACTATTCAGCCAAGATAGACCTCAAGGCTCCGTCGAAGACCATCAGCGGCGAGACCCTCGCAAGTCTGGACAAGGTGACGATTGAAAGAAATGGCGAAGTCATCAATACTTTCAACGCCCCGGCACCCGGTCAGGCTCTGTCTTACACCGATGTGCCCGGCAAAGCAGGAAAATACACCTACACTGCCGCAGCTTATTCCGATGGCATCAGAGGTACCGAAGTATCGGTGGAAACTGTCATAGGCATTGACATACCGGCCGCACCGAAATCGGTAAAATTAATCGAGACATCCAATCCGGGCGAAGTGACCGCTTCCTGGCAGCCTGTCAACACCGACTGCAACGGAGTCGCCATCCCGGCAGGCAAAGTAGTATACGACCTGTATATTCTCGACGGCTACTTCGGCGAATGGAGAACCGTTGCGGAATCCCTGACTGAAACCACCCACACATTCCGCATTACCGACGACACCGAAGAGCAGCAGTTCGCATACATCAGCGTCCGCGCCCGCAGCGAGAACGGCAGCAGCGAGGCCGGCGAATCTGATTTTGTCGCCATCGGCGATCCTTATACTGTAATCCGCGAATCAGCCCCCAACGGCTGGCTGTCGTATATCTGGGCCATGGACGGCACTATAGCCGCGATAGGCACATTCCGCGACAACACCATCATGAGCTGCTCATCAGCCGACGGCGACAACGGATACTTCTACATGCGCGGCAACGAACTCCACCAGACTGGCTACCTGCAGTCCGGCAAACTCGACCTCACCGGCGCCACCAATCCCGGCCTGACTTTCTTCACATATAATTTTGTAGGAAGCGACGGCGAGCCTGACACCAACCCCATAGAAGTGAGCGTGAAGACCGACGGAGGTGATTTCAAGCCCGTGCTTACCACAACCGTCGCCGAACTGGCATACTACAGTCCTGTGGCTGAATGGGTGAAATGCCATGTGCCGCTTGACGAATATGCCGGCAAGACTGTGGAATTCCGCATCAGCGGCACTATCAACAGTTTCTCTTATGTGATGATCGACAATATCTATGCAGGCGACCTGCCGGAGAAAGATCTGGCCGTAGCCGATATCTCCGCTCCCTCGAGAGTGTTCGGCGGAACTGACTACAAGATTGAGGTAACTGTAGTCAACAACGGTCTGAAAACCGCCGAAGGCTGGTCGGTAGACCTGTATGAAGCCGATGAAGTAATAGCTACTATCGAAGGACGCACACTCCTTCCCGACAGCAAAAACAACATCGTCTTCAATATGACCATGAGTCCTGTAGTCGACATGGCTGCTGAATATCATGCCGTAGTAAATTTCGCTGGTGACGAACACCCCGACAACAACATGTCGGATGCTGTCACTATCGCACCCATTATCTCTCATCATCCCCGCGCTACCGGACTCAACGCCACCGAGGCCGAAGGAGGCGTCAGCCTCGCCTGGACAGCTCCCGAGCTTCCCGACACTCCGCAGACCGTGAATGAGAACTTCAGCAACGCCGACAGCTTCGCGCACGACTACGCCGACTGGACCTTCACCGACCTCGACAATGTCGCCGCCGGCGGTTTCAACGAATTCGAAATTCCCGGAATCAACAAGACAGAGACTGTGACTTCATTCTTTGTCTTCGACCCTATAGCTCTCGGACTCGGTTCGCAGTTCGCGCCGCATTCCGGAAGCAAATTCCTGGCATCTATTCTTCTCTGGGACCACAGCGAAGTGAACGACTGGGCAATTTCGCCCGAACTGTCCGGCAACGCCCAGACAATATCGTTCTACGCCCGTAGTTTCCAGGCTGCGTATACCGAAAAATTGGAAATCCTGTATTCCGACGGTTCTCTGAATCCTTCTCAGTTTAAAGTTGCAAAAGCTGCATCGGATGTGCCTGAGGCATGGACTCTGTACAAGGCCGAACTTCCGGCCGGTGCAAAACGCTTCGCTATCCGCTCATGTGCTTCGACCAACTTCATGCTTCTGGTCGATGATGTCACTTACGAAGCCAGCCCTCTGGCCGACAGATATCACATCTCGGGCTACAATATCTACCGCAACGGCGTAAAAATCAACGATGCGCCCGTTGCGCAGACAAGCTATCTCGACAGCAAGGCGGAAGAAAGCAACACCTATGTGGTGACTACCGTATATGACTGCGGCGAATCAGCTCCGTCGAACAGTGCTTACGCCGAATACTCCGGCATCACTGTCATTTCCAACGATGCGGACAACAGCGAAGCTGTTTATTACAATCTGCAGGGAATCAAGGTGACCCGCCCGGCCAGCGGCCAGATATACATCCGCTGCCGCAACGGCAAAAGCGATAAAGTGCTTATAAAATAAGTCCCACTTAATCAACACAAAGGCGGCTGCCGGAATCCCGGCAGCCGCCTTTTTTATTTCAGTTCAGATATTTATCCGCTTATTATCCGACAACAACCTTGAAAGTCTTGCCGGCAACCTTTACCAGGTACATACCCGGAGTCAGAGCGATATAGGGCGATTCGGATTTCACTACGCATACACCGGAAACCGTGTATACCGAAACAACTTCGCCATTGGCACCGGATACTGTTATGCCGCCCTTGGCCGCAGTTACTTTCACGCCGCCCAGCGATGCCTCAACGACTGAACTCTTATCCTGGCTATAGAATTTATAGCAGTCGAGAATGAACAGCTGATTCTGGTTGGACAGTTCAACATCGATTATCGGCTGAATCCAGGTGCGGCCTACAAGCTCTTCAGGAAGGATTATCTCCTTATCGGCCCATTCGCCAAAGCGGTTGTCCTTCATCAGGTCTGCGAGCAGCATCGGTTCGTCAAGATCATAGCTGTCGACATACACATTTGCCGATTTAGCACAGTCGGAACCCACATAAGTACGCAGTGAGAACACTACATCCTGATTTTCTTCCACCTTAGTCGAAACTTTCGGAAGCGCTATGCGGCCTCTGGAGGCATTGCCCTTGGGATCACAAACCAGTGCGCCGCCTTCAAGTCCGCTCCAGCCCGCAGTCATCTCAGCCAGACGGGAATAACCCCACTCGGCGGTATATCTGTCGTCCGGAGCAAGCATCATCGACGGGCCCAGATCCGGACCGTTATATTCTCCGAAGCTGCTTCTGTCGTAAGTCTCCTCTGACGGTAATCCGTAAGGATAACCGATTATCGCCGAACCTATGCTTACCATCGGATTGGCTCCGGCCAGATTGATACAACGTACACCAAGCTGAACAATAGCCATACCGCCTTCAAGATCGGTAGCCTCGAAACAGTAAGTACGGACATCAGCTCCGACAGAAGCCTGACGCATCCAGCCGGCAGGGCCGTAGAGATAGATTTCATAATACACATCTTCAGGCACGATATAGCCGCCATCCTGACCTACAAGCGGAGCCTCCCATTCGATATCAACCATAAGGTTGTTTTCCTGCACTTTGGCCTTGACGTTCCGGGCAAGACCGGGAACAACCACTCCGGTATAGACCGTAGTTTCCACTGTCGGTCCGACAAGACTGCCGTCCGATACATACACATACACAGTGTTGTTGCCCTGTACAGTCTCCACTTCGGCTGTTACAACTTCACCGGGAGCACCGCTCACCTCTACACTGTTGCGCGACTTGACTGTAGCAGTAAGAGTCACATCGGCAGCTATGTCGGAGCCATTCATTCTCTTTGTCGGGAGTCTAAAGCTGACTTTGGACTTCAAAGCGCCCTGCTCTCCGGCAACACATTCGATTTCAGTCGGTTCTTCGGGCGATTCATTTGTCACCACGGCACGCGACAGATTAATTTCCTTCACATAGATGCCGTACTGGTCAAAACCGGAGCAACAACGGATTGCCACGAACCATGTGCCGCTTTCCTCCACCTTGAAGAGGGTCTGCACTTTCTCAAATGCGTCGGTGCAACGGGTCTTTTCCACAATCACCTTGTCCATTGCGGCAACTTCGGGCGTGCGTCCGATGCGGACATCGATAAATTCGTTGGGGAACTGAGCGCTCCGTCTTGATCGAGCCAGCAATGAGATTTCATAATACGCATCCGCGTCAGGGAAATTGACAGCCGGAAGGATGATATAATCGTCAGCGTCGCCGTTGAGCGAGAACTGTGAGTTGAAGAATTTATCATCGCTTTCATCATATAATACCCAGCTCTGACCATCGTTGTTTCCGTCAATGATTGTGCAGAGTTCAGCCTGCTCGGCGGTCGGCCGGATATTCAGATCAAGTTCAAACGGAGTGCCGGTCAGGAGTTTCGCAGAACTTGCGCTTGCCGAACGCTTGTCGGCAAATACAGCGGTCACTGTGGCGCGGTATGCTGCAAAAAAAGCACCGGCAGGCGCCACCTCTATATCGGCCGAGTTAGTGTCGAACATGCCCTTGGACTCACCATTGACAAACACTTCATATCTGACAGCCTGCGGATCGACAAAACCATCGTTCACACCTTCAGTGACAGCATCCCAGCTGACATTGTCGGGAGATATAGTCACATTGGTCGGGGCAAGCGGTATGTCATTGCCTACATACAGCCTGACTTTGGCAACCTTTGCAACCTTGTCGCCGAGCTGAGCCACAAAAGCGAACTGGCGATTGCCTTCCTCCAGACCGCTGAATGGTACCTCCACAAGTTCACCGGCCGAAGCGGTGCCGGTGACTTTATTTTCGCCATCGACAGTTGCCGTCCAGCTCATCTGGGCTGTAATCTGTGTGCCATCGCCGGTGACTGAAGGCATCCGGAAAGTCACAGTACCGTCCAGGGCTCCGTTGACGAAGCCGTTCGACACATATTCCGCTGCAAGAGGCGCATCATCTTCTACCAGGCTTTCCGGCGCATAAAGAGCCATGAATTCCTCGCTGGCCGACATTTGCACAACTTCTTCCATTGTTTTCTTCGCCACATCTATGGCCTGAATACGTGAAATGTATGTGTTCGGATCGTTCGGATTTGCCGCGTTGGAGTTCCAGTACAGCCGATTGTCCATGTCGGAATAGCACATGCCTGTAATGAACGACTTGAAGCCCGGCACATTCAGAGACATGATTTCAGTGGCCTTGAACTGATTGTCGTATGCCACCAGCGTACCCTTGGAAGTCACCGCATACATCAGGCCGTCGGCCGGACAGTATGCCAACGAGCACAACAGATAGTCTCCGGACTGAAATTTTCTTACAGTCTCGAATTCGGTGGGGGTCATCGAATTGGCTCTCAGATATACCGGATTACCGTCGACATCGAAAGCAAAACCGTAGATGTAACCGTCGGATGTGTTCAGAGCGGCTACATTGAATATCGGCTCCTCATAGATGTCATATGAATCCTTGCGCAGTTGCTCGCCGGTTTCGAAATCCAGTTCTACATAGGCTCCTTCATAGATGTTCATATAGTAGCTGTCGGTACTGTAGCCGCAGATTTTAGTTCCGTCGGCGCTGAGCCATGAGGCGCCCATTTCCCAGCCGTTGCTCATCATGGTGAAATCGGGATCCTGCCAGAGCATGGTGTGTCCGCCGCTGCTGAACTCATACAGGCCTTCGGCAACATCTTCATCGGAATATCCGAGCCAGCCATAAAGCCGAACGCCATTTTCAAGCACACGCGACATAGGCGCTTGCCGCTTCTTGACAACGCGTTGCTGTTGCTCAAGCATCACAGGCGCTTCTCTGACGGCTGCATTTTTACTACTGTTGACCGAGGCGCGGGTATGACGCGATACCAGATGTCCGCCAGGATACGCATCCCGGGCTTGCACCATAGCCGGCATAGCCAATACAGCTGCGGCGCAAGCTAAATAAAGTCTTGAAATTCCAGTCATAAGTTTTTTTAAATGATTTTATGAGATCCCATTGTTCTACATACCGTTAGCCTGAATCTCTTTACGGCCAAGGCAGTCTTCGCTTTATCATCTCTCTCCTTCTAACGCCAGAGCAACAACGGCTATTTCCGCAGAGAGTTTTACGTTTTATAGCATACGTTTGCAAATATAAGCACATCTGCTTTCTTGACCAATTTTTATTATACATTTCTTACACCCAATTAACTCATTTTAACAATAAGACGCATTATAGTAACTATTCAGCTATCCTGATTTCCGTAAGCTGTTCATTATCAATGTAGGGACGCACCCCGGTGCGTCCG
>CAMWUD010000100.1 GCA_947177365.1 uncultured Porphyromonadaceae bacterium
TAGCTCGTTGGGCTCATAACCCAAAGGTCGTAGGTTCGAGTCCTGCCCCCGCCACTAATCGAAAGCCGATCCGAACTCCGGGCCGGCTTTCTTGTTTCTCATATATGAAGGATTTAATACTAAGCAAAGAAACATCCGAGCACACCGTGCTCGTCGGGCTCGTCACTCCAAGGCAAGGCGAGGCCAAGACCGCAGAGTATCTCGACGAACTTGAGTTCCTTGCCGACACTGCCGGAGCTGAAACGGTGGCGCGCTTCACCCAGAAACTCGACTACCCGAATCCCCGCACATATGTAGGAAAGGGCAAGCTCGAGGAGATACGCAGCTATGTCGAAGAGCATGAAATCGGCATGGTGATATTCGACGATGACCTCACTACAAAGCAGGTGTCGAATCTCGAACGTGAGCTTCAGGTGAAGATTCTCGACCGCACCTCGCTGATTCTTGACATTTTCGCCAAGCGTGCCCAGACTGCCAATGCAAAGACTCAGGTGGAGCTTGCGCAATACCAGTATCTGCTGCCGAGGCTGACCCGCATGTGGACACACCTGGAGCGTCAGCGGGGCGGTATAGGCATGCGTGGCCCGGGAGAGACTCAGATCGAGACCGACCGCCGTATTATCCTTGACAAAATCGCCCGTCTGAAAGAAGAACTCCGTGCCATCGACAAGCAGAAATCCATTCAGCGCAAGAACCGTGGCAAACTCACCCGTGTGGCACTTGTGGGCTATACCAACGTAGGCAAGAGCACACTGATGAACCTTCTCAGCAAAAGCGATGTCTTTGCCGAAAACAAACTCTTCGCCACCCTCGATACCACAGTGCGCAAGGTGACCATAGAGAATCTGCCGCTGCTCCTGACCGATACCGTAGGTTTCATCCGCAAGCTGCCGACCCATCTTGTGGAATCGTTCAAAAGCACACTCGATGAAGTCCGCGACGCCGACATACTGGTGCATGTGGTGGACATATCGCATCCCAATTTTGAGGAGCAGATTGAAGTGGTGAACAGCACCCTCCGCGATGTCTGCGGCGGCATGGACAAGCCGGTGATACTTGTGTTCAATAAAATCGACGCCTTCAGCTATGTGCCCAAGGATGCCGACGACCTCACCCCCGAGAAGCGGGAGAATATCTCGCTGGACAGACTCCGCGAGTCATGGATGTCGAAGATGGAAGGCGACTGTGTGTTCATCTCGGCCAAGAAAGGCCTGAACATCGACGAACTGAAGCAGAAAATCTATGACCGGGCGCTGGAGATTCACCGCAGCCGTTTCCCCTACAACGACCTTTTGTACGAAAAGTACGACAGCGACGCGGAGGTCTGAACAATTTGGCCTGAACACTTGTTCTGTCAGTATAGAAGAATAGAAAAACAGCTAAAACCATACTGAATCATGAACGAGAAAGAACGACGACAGCAACGCGACGACGCACAGCAACAGTTCCCCGGCGTGGCTGTCAACAAGGCTGATGACGGCAAAGTCGACCCACGACTTGTGCGTGAACGTACAAAAACCCTCAATAACAACCCGCGAAACAACCAATAGGATGAAAACTTGAGTCGGTGATGTCAATTGTTTGGCATCATCGGCTTTTTTTTGTAATTTTGCCGTGTGGAGTCAAACCATAGGCTCCCGTCAGAAGAATCACTTATGTCAACAGGTCTACAATCAGTATTTTCCGGCGACGAAATCAAAGAACTCAGGCATCTGTACGCGCAGCTGCGGACATCTCTTGCCGAGGTCGTGGAATATGAAGATTTCAGAAGAGTGAAGCAGACTCTTACAGCAGCTCTCTCGGATGGTGAGCTGCCGCGTGACCGTTTCGGCCGGCATCCGTTGTTGCATGCCATGGCCACCACTGAAGCTCTGTGCAGGAATGTCAGTCCCGACCGCAGCATGGCTGTGGCCGTGATGCTTTTCAATCTTGTCAAGCAGGGGCTGATGAGCGAAAGCAGTCTCAGAAAGGAATGGGGCGATGATATAGGTCTGCTTGTGGAAGGGCTTCGCAAGGTGGCGGGGCTTTACAGCAGACAGGCGTCGGTGCAGAGCGAGAATTTCAGAAAGCTGCTGCTTACATTCGCCGAAGACATACGCGTAATCATCATCATGTTGGTCGACCGTCTGGTGCTGATGCGTGCCATCAACCATCATCCGTCGGAAAAACTCGTGGCCGAAGTGGCCATGGAGGCCAACTATCTGTATGCTCCGCTGGCACACCGCCTCGGTCTGTATCAGATCAAGTCGGAACTCGAGGATATGTCGCTCAAGTACACCGACAGGGCCACATACACCGAAATCGCACGCAAACTCAACGAAACCAAGGTGGCGCGTGACGCATACATCGCCGACTTCATCGCGCCGCTGAAAAAACGGCTTCAGGACGAAGGACTGAAATTCGACATAAAGGGCCGCACCAAAAGCATCTATTCCATATGGAACAAGATGAAAAAGCAGCACAACGACGTGGAGGATATTTACGACCTCTTCGCCATACGTGTGATACTCGATGTGCCGCCGGAGCGTGAGAAAAGCGCATGCTGGCTCACGTATTCGGTGGTCACCGACATGTATACCCCCAATCCGAAGCGTCTCAAGGACTGGCTCAGCATACCCAAAAGCAACGGCTATGAGTCGCTGCATATCACCGTATACGGTCCGGACAACAAATGGGTGGAAGTGCAGATACGCACACGCCGCATGGACGAGATTGCCGAGAAAGGTCTGGCCGCGCATTGGAAGTACAAGGGAATAAAGAGCGAGAACTCCCTCGATGCCTGGATGGCGAACGTCCGCGATATACTCGAGGCCGCCGAGTCGGGGCCGATGGAGCTGATGAAAAACCTCCGCATGGATGTCTACGACAAGGAGGTGTTCGCCTTCACCCCCAAAGGCGACCTCTACCGCCTGCCATTAGGCGCCACTCTGCTCGATTTCGCCTTCAACATCCACACCGGTCTTGGAAGCCGCTGCACCGGCGGAAAGGTCAACGGAAAGAACCAGAAACTGAACTACAAACTCCAGAGCGGCGACACCGTGGAGATTTTCACTTCGCAGTCGCAGCAGCCCAAACCCGACTGGCTCAATTATGTGGTGACTACCAAGGCCAGAAACAAAATCAGAACGGCCCTGAAGGAGATGGACAAGCGGTCGAGCGAACTCGGGCGCGAGATGTTGCAGCGACGATTCAAGAACCGCAAGCTCGAGCTTGACGAAGGCACATTGTCGCGTACGCTCAAAAAGATGGGCTATAAGACCGTGACCGACTTCTACTGCGCTCTGGCCGATGAGACACTCGACATCAACACGGTGGTGGATACATATTGTGGTCTGGATCTGAAGGCTAAGGCCGATGAGTCGGCCAAAGTGTCGGCCTCGGAATATGTGATGCAGCCGGTGGCCGACGACGAAGGACGTCCCGGCGACAGCGACATACTTGTGATAGGCGACAACATCCGCGGCATAAACTACCGCTTGAGCAAATGCTGCAATCCGATATTCGGCGACGATGTGTTCGGCTTCGTGTCGTCGGAAGGTGTAATCAAAATCCACCGGAGCGACTGCCCCAATGCAGCCAATATCCGGCGGAAATATCCATACAGGGTGATACGTACACGCTGGAGCGGAAAACTCGGAAGCCAGTTCGGAGCCACACTGCGCGTGGTAGGCCAGGACGACATAGGCATTGTCACCAATATCACATCGATTATCAACAAGGAAAAGCAGGTGACACTGCGCAATATATCCATAGACTCCAACGACGGCCTTTTCCAAGGCTTCGTGGTGGTCGGTGTCAACGACACCGCCAGCCTTGATGCCCTGATACGGAAACTCAAGACCGTAAAGGGAGTGAAGGACGTCAGCCGCTGATGAGGCGGCTGACCGTCTGTCAGAATTCTACCACGGTGATGCCGGCGCCTCCGAGGCGCACGTCTTCATCGTGGTAATTTTTTACCCCGGCCACACCGTCGAGATAATTGCGGATATACTGACGGAGCGCTCCGGTGCCGGTGCCGTGAAGTATGCGCACCCGGCTTGAATTGAACTGTATGGCATCGTCGATGAAATATGTCACAGCCTGCAGCGCCTCGTCGACACGCATGCCGCGCACATCTATTTCCTGACGGAACTGCAGCTGGCGCTCACGCATTCGGTCGGTGGTATCGGCGCTGATAAACGAAGCCCGTTTGCCGGCTCCTGACTCCGGCTTGCGCAGAGTGGTCTGCAGACGGCTGAGTTTCACGGTGGTCTTGAGCTGGCCGAATGCCACTGTGGCGTTTTTGCCGGATATTTCCAATACTCTGCCGGGCTGTCCCTGGCCATCGAGCAGCACGTTCGTGCCTACGGTGATGCTTTCCGGCTCGGCTGCCGTCCGACTTTCTGTGGCAGAGGCGGGCTTGCGACGGCGTTTCAGCGCCGAATCGGCCTTCTTGAGCAGCGGATGTGCGCCGGCTGCTGCCGACGCGCTGTCCTCGGCAAGCTGCCGTTTCTCGGCGTCGAGCTGGCGCCGGAGCTCAAGGGTACGTTCGCGGTCGGCCTGGGCGGAACGGATTTCGCGGATGGTGCGTTCGATGGCGGCATTGCTGCCTTCAAGTATGCGGCGCGCCTCCTCGCGGGCGTCGGCTATAATCTGGCGCCGTTGCTCGCGGAGCGATTCTGCATCGGAGTCGTAGCGTTCGAGCAGGTCGTCGATGCGCTTTTCTTTCTGGCGGATGCTCATGCGCTTGTTTTCCCAATAGCGGCGGTCGCGGTTTATATCGTTGAGGTAGCGGTCGAAATTCACGTAGTCGCTGCCGGCGATTTCCTCGGCCTTGGCTATGATGTCGGCCGGCAGTCCGGTCTTGCGGGCTATGTCGATGGCAAACGAACTGCCGGGATGTCCCACCGAGAGGCGGAACATAGGCTCCATGCGGTTGCGGTCGTAAAGCATTGAACCGTTGACCATGCCTTCGGTGCTGTCGGCGAAGTGTATGAGATTGCGGAAGTGCGAGGTGATGACTCCATAGGCGCCTGATTCCACGAAGCGCTGCAGCAGCGCCTGAGCTATGGCGCCGCCTATCTGAGGCTCGGTTCCGGAGCCGAACTCATCGATCAGCAGCAGCGATGACTTCCCTGCGTTCGCCACGAAGAATCGCATGTTGCGCAGATGCGACGAGTAGGTCGACAGGTCGTCTTCCAGACTCTGGTCGTCGCCTATGTCAATCATTATGTTCTCGAACACTCCGAAGTGCGAGTTGTCGTAGACCGGCGGCAGTACTCCGCACTGAAGCATATACTGGACTACAGCCACAGTTTTGAGCGTCACCGACTTGCCGCCTGCGTTCGGACCCGATACGAGCAGCAGGCGCTGCTCGGGGGTAAGCCTGATGTCGAGCGGCACAATCTGTTTGCCCGAGCGGTGCAGGGCGGCTTCAAGCACAGGGTGCCGGGCACTGTACCATTCGAGCTGAGGCTCGCGGTGGAGTTGTGGCATGGTGGCGTTGATGTCGCGTGCATAGCAGGCCTTGGCATGGATGAAGTCGAACTCTCCGAGCAGACCGAAGCCATGGAGCATGCCGTCGATTTCCGGTCGGAGCACATCGGCCAGTCCTATGAGTATGCGGACAATCTCGCGGCGTTCGTCGATCTGCAGCTCGCGTAGGCGGTTGTTTGCCTCGACGATTTCAGAAGGTTCGATAAAGAAAGTCTTTCCGGACGCGGATTCATCGTGTACGATGCCCGGAATCCGGCGCTTGTGCATCGGAGCCACAGGTATCACCAGACGTCCGTCGCGGACCGACGGTGTTGTGTCGGCGTCGAGATAGCCGTCTTTTACGGCGCGGGCCATCACGCGCCGCATAGTCGAGGCTATGACGCCGTTCATGCCGGACAGTTCCGACCGTATGCGTGAAAGCTCCGGCGATGCGTTGTCCTTGACGTTGCCCCAGCGGTCGATTATGCGGTCAATCGCCGCTATCGAGTTCTGGAACGGGTCGAGCATGAAGGCGAGCCGGTCGAGCTGCGGATAGGGGCTGTGCCCTTGGTCGTCGCGCTTGTGGCGGAAGAAAGCCTCGATTGCCGCCATGGTCGACAGCGAATTGCGAAGGCGCAGCACATCGGCCGCCGGTAGCCACGTGCCGCCGGGACGAATCGAATGCAGACGCCCGGTTTCGTCGGTGATGCCGGCAATAGGGAAACCATCGTCTCCACCTATGATTGCAAGCATTTCGGCGACTTGCGAAAGTCGCTCGCTGATAGTGTCGTAATCATTGGAAAACTGCATTTCGGCGCATCTGTCGGCACCGAGTACAGATATGCAGAGGTCGGATATTGACTGGCGCACACCGTCGAAGGCGGTCTTACGCTCTATATCGGCTGAATTTTGTTTCATAATCAAGTGCAAAAGTACGAAAAAAAATCAAACAAAGAGTTGCGGCACGATGTTATTATTTCAAACAGAATGCCGGACTGTATGGCGTGGAAACCGCCTTATCATGGTCTGGTGTAAACCGAACACTTTAAAACTACTTTATTATGAAAGCCTTGAATGTAAATTATGTCGGCCAGACACGGTTGTGGTGGCTGATACTTCTGGTAGGCATACTTCTGGTAATAGGAGGATTCGCTTATTGGTTCTGGCCCAATGCGGGCTATGCGGTGGCCTCGCAGATATTCGGATGGCTGCTTGTGCTTGCGGGTATTGTGCAGCTCTGCACCTCTGTCGGACCCAATCAGCCCAAGGGCTGGGGATGGTGGCTTGCAGGCGGCATGATCGACCTGTTCATAGGATTCATGCTTGTGCGCAGTATCATACTCAGTGAGATGGTATTCCCTTATTTCCTTGCTTTTGTGTTCATCTTCTGGGGCATCGAGGCATTGGTCAAGGCATGCACCTCGCGAGGACGCTACTGGTGGATAGGAATCATCAACGGCATACTGCTCACTATCATCGGCTTCTTCTTTCTTGAGGCCGGATACACCAGCGATATGTTTATGGTCTCCTTCCTTACCTCGATAGCGTTTATCTACTGGGGATTCACCATCGCAATCGCCTCCTACGACATGAAGCCTTCCGAACGCTGATTGCAGGGAAACCGGGCGAAACAGGGTAAAAATAGTTAAAAAAACGTTTT
The DNA here is from genome assembly GCA_947177365.1 of uncultured Porphyromonadaceae bacterium. GTDB lineage: Bacteria > Bacteroidota > Bacteroidia > Bacteroidales > Muribaculaceae > CAG-873. Next base: position 7,115 of record CAMWUD010000100.1, read on the forward strand.
TGGGCATGATGTGCCGGCCTATATCGCGAATTTTTTGTATCTTTGGCTCTTAACTTTTGGCTGTAATGACAGTCTAATATGTAAACATTCACAACTGAAAGATATGAAACACTTATTCAGATACATACTCGCAGCCGCAGGCATGGTTGCCATGGCGGTTCCGGCTATGGCCCAGGACTACTACGACGACATCTACGGTGGCCCGAAAAAGCCTTCCAAGCCCAAGAAGCAGAAGGTGGAATATCAGGTGGCCGACTATGCCCCGGCGGACAGCTACGCACCTTCGGGTTCGCTCGACATGGATGTGGACACCTACAACCGCCGCGGACAGTTCCTGGTGTCGGATTCCGTCCAGGCTGATTCCGCAGGCATCGGCGACACCTTCGCCTACACCCGCCGTATCGAGCGCTTCCATAACCCCGAAGTGGTGACTGAAAGCGGCGATACCACACTCTGCGACTATTACTATTCATCGCCCCAGGAGACCAACGTCAACATCTATGTGGTGAACGACAGTCCGTATTATCCGTATTCATGGGCGTGGCGCTATGGCAATCCCTGGTACTGGAACGTATACGGCCCGGCATACATAGGCTGGGGCGGCTGGTGCGGAGGATGGTACAACCCCTATTGGTACGACCCCTATCCATGGGGCTGGTCGTGGGGCTGGACATGGACACCCGGTTGGGGTGGCTGGGGTCCCGGATGGGGACCCGGCTGGGGACCCGGCTGGTGGGGACCTTCCGTGGCATGGCGCCCGAACACACCGGGGGCTTCGCAGCCGCACCGTCCCACAGGTTCAGGCATGAACTCCGGACGCGGCCCTGCAGGCAACCATTATGCCGGCAACGGTGGATACAACAGCTCTCGCCCCGGCAATATGGGACGCCCCTCGGGCAACAACTCATTCAGCGGCAGCCAGCTCCGTCCGGGATATTCCGGCACATCCACATCGGCAACCGCACGACCCGGCACGCGACCCTCTCCTTCGCAGGGCACATACATCCCCAATGGAGCCGGAACACGTGGCCGCAACAGTTCGTCGGCTACCCGCAGTTCGTCGAACTCATCGCCCTCGCGGAACTCTTATAACAGTAATACCCGCCGCGACAACAGCAGCAACCGCAATTCGTACAACAGCGGAAGCAGCCGCAACAGCTACGGAAGCTACGGCGGCGGAAGCCACCGCACAAGAGGCGGCGGCCGCCGCGGCCGTGCAGGGGGCGGAGGCGGACGCCGCGGACGCCGATG
>CAMWUD010000101.1 GCA_947177365.1 uncultured Porphyromonadaceae bacterium
CAGTCCGAGCTTGCCTTCGCGGCTTATGAGACTGATGCGGTCGGGATGCGCGGCAATTTTTTCCTTCACGATGTCGGCAGTGCCGTCCGGCGAATTGTCATCGATTACAAGGATGTCGAAAGGGTGCGGAAGCGCGAGCACGGCATCGATGATCGATGCCGCGTTCTCGCGTTCGTTGTACATAGGGATAATCACCACCGAGTCATGGCGGGAGTCGTTGGAATTAGTCATTTTCAGTTTTGGGTTTGCGGGTATGTCAGTCGTTTTGGCTGACGGGGTCGGAAGTCCGGCTCAGATAGCGTCGTCTTCAACGTTCTCGATTGCCTTTGCGGCGGGAACGGCAGGTTCGTCGGCAGTAGCGGCCTCAAGTTTCTTCATGATGGCGAAGATGAATGCGGCAGAAAGCAGACAGATTACAATGAGGATGGCCCAGATTACGTATACCGGAATCTTGCCCCAGAGGAGCATAGGAATCGAAACCAGGTAGTTGCCTATGGCTGTGGCTGCGAACCATCCGCCCATCATGGAGCCTTTGAGCTTGGGAGGAGCCACTTTGGACACGAACGAGATGCCCATGGGCGACAGCAGCAGCTCGGCGAAAGTCAGCAGCAGGTAGGTGCTGATGAGCCAGTTGGGTGATACGTCGCCGTTGGTTCCTACGAGAGAGAGAGAAGCCAGCACCATCACGCCGTAAGCAGCGCCGGCCATAACCATGCCATAGCCGATTTTGCGGGGAGCGGAGGGCTCTTTCTTCTTGCCGGCCAGCCATGAGAACAGGGCCATCGACAGCGGGGTCAGAGCCACTACATAGAAGGGGTTGAACTGCTGGTAGGTGGCGGGGTCGATGCCTTCCACCACATCGGGAGTGCGGCTGTAGATCCACGCCAGCAGACCGGCGCATCCAAGCAGTACGGCGCCGGAAATGACGCGGCCCTTGTTGGTGCTGCTCTGAATCATGCCGAAGAAGGCGTATACGCCGGCTGCTATCGATACGAGAGCCCAGATGTTGAAGCCGATGCGTGTCCAGCCGGTAGCTACCGAAGAAGTACAGCTCTTGGCAAATTCGGTGAGAGTCTGGCCGTTCTGGTGGAATACCATCCAGAAGAAGATCACCACGGCGAATACAAGCAGCAGAGCCACCACGCGCTGGCGGGTCTGTTCGGGCGAGAGTTCCTTGCCTTCGGTCTGGGCGGCTGCGGCCTTGCTGTCTTTCTTATTGTCGATTATATGAGCGTAGGTACGGCGTCCGAGGAAGTAGATGAGGAAGCTGACAACCAGCGACACGCATGCCAGGCCGAATGCCACCGAGCAGCCGTTGGCGAAGCTGGTGATATAGCCGTTGGCAAATTCGCTGAGACTGCCGAACGAGGCGCTGCAGTGGTCGGCGAACGAACGGAGATAGTCGGCCAGGAATGCACCGAGGTCGCTGCCGGGAGCCATGCCCTTGTTGGTGGCGAATTCGGTCATGGCCTTGAGGGTCTCGCCGTCGGCGGGCATGTTTGTGAATTCATTGGTGTCGAGGCACCAGTTGCTCACTGTAGCGGCCATGGGGTCGTTGGTGAGGTATCCGCCACGCTGGAGCATCCAGTTTTTCAGGCTGATGGCGGCCATGGGAGCGAACATTGAGCCGAGGTTGATGGCCATGTAGAAGAGGGAGAATGCGGAGTCGCGCTTGTCGGCGTAGCGCTTTTCATTATAGAGGTCGCCTACCATCACCTGCAGGTTGCCCTTGAACAGGCCTGTGCCGGCCGAAATCAGCAGCAGGGCGGCGAAAAGAATCATAAGCGAGAGGTCGTTGCGGACCGGAGTGGGAGCCGACATAAGGGCATAGCCCACGAACATCACGGCTATGCCGGAGGTGACACACTTGGAGAAGCTCCACTTGTCGGCGAGCCAGCCGCCTACCAGAGGCATGAAATACACTAAGGCCAGGAAGATTGAGAAGATCTGGCCGGTCCAGGCTGCGTCGAGTCCGAACTTTGCCTGAAGGTAGAACAGGAAAATCGCCAGCATGGTGTAGTAGCCGAAACGTTCGCCGGTGTTGGCCAACGCTAAGACATACAGAGCTTTAGGTTGATTCTTGAACATAATGATATTTGATTGGATTTGTAAATAGTCGGTCTCTCATGGCGGTGCTGGCCCGTTTGAAGGTGCTAAGATACGCATTATTTTTCGGATTTCGGCTTTTTTTGCGTAAATTTGCAGTGAAAATATTTTCCATAATGCAAATAGCGTCTAATCAACTTCCCGAAGACATACAGCAGGCCAAACTCCGATTCGGTATCGTGGGTTCGGCTCCTGCGCTTGTGGGCGCCGTACAGCGTGCCATGAAAGTGGCGCCCATCGACCTCAGTGTGCTGGTGGTGGGCGAGAGCGGTTCCGGCAAGGAGTTTTTCCCGAAAATTATCCATGCGTATTCGGCGCGCAAGCATGCCAAATATATAGCTGTGAACTGCGGTGCCATACCTGAAGGCACTATCGACAGCGAGCTGTTCGGTCATGAGAAAGGCTCGTTTACCGGTGCGGTGGCTTCCCGAAAGGGTTATTTCGAGGAAGCCGACGGCGGTACGATTTTTCTTGATGAAGTAGCCGAACTTCCGCTTACCACACAGGCCCGTCTGCTGCGTGTGCTTGAGTCGGGCGAATTTCTGAAAGTGGGTTCCAGTACGGTTCAGCGTACGAACATACGTGTCGTGGCGGCTACCAATGTGGATATGGCGCGTGCGGTAGCCGAAGGCCGCTTCCGCGAAGACCTTTACTACCGCTTGTCGACAGTGCAGATTGCGGTGCCACCGCTGCGCGACCGTGGCGGCGACATACTGCTGCTGAGCCGTAAATTCGCCTCGGACTTCTGTGAGCGCTACCGCTTGCCTTCGGTCAGTTTCACCGAAGAGGCCCGTCGGGCGCTGCTCCACTACCGCTGGCCCGGCAATGTGCGTCAGCTTAAGAATGTGATAGAGCAGATTGCCTTGTTCGAGGCCGGATGTCAGGTGGATGTGTCTGTGCTCCAGCAGTATTTGCCGGCCAATGCCACAGTGTTCGCACCCGCGCTTGCCTCCGGCGGCTCACACGACTACCAGCGTGAGCGTGAGATGCTGTTCAATCTGATATTCCGCATGCAGCAGCAGATCGACGACCTGAAAGCCCGCATGGGGCTTGGGCAGGACTTGCCTCCGAAGGCCGAGACCGTAGATGAATTCGAGGATATCAGCCAGCAGATGCCTGTGACGTCAAGTCAGGTGCCGGTGGTGGCCGTGCAGAAATTCGGCGAAGCCACAGCTGTGGCTGAAGGCGAGGCTGAGCGGCGTGCCATCAGCGAGGCGCTGCGGCGTAACGACGGAAGGCGCAAGGCGGCGGCCCGCGAACTCAATATAAGCGAGCGTACCCTTTACCGTAAAATCAAGGAGTATGGTCTGGAATAAACTGCGGATAGTATTTGCGGCGCTGGCGGTGTGTGTCGCCATGCCGGGATGTATACCGAGATTCACCCTCAACGGCTCGGCGATAGACTATACTGTCTACCGTACCATACATGTGTCGAACTTCCCCATCCGGGCCGCGTTGGTATATCCTCCGTTGCAGCAGACCTTCGAGAACGAGCTGCTCGACTATATAACCCGCAACACCCGGCTCCAGACCACCGATGGCGCCGCCGACATGCAGCTTGAAGGAGAGATTACCGGCTATGCGCTTTCGCCGCAGGCTGTCACCGAAGACGCATATGCGTCGAAGACGAGGCTTACGATTACCGTGAGGGTGAAGTATCTCGACAACAAGGCCGATGGCAAGGACGTAGACCAGACATTCAGCGCATATCGCGATTTCGACTCGTCGATGATGCTTACCGATGTGCAGGACGACCTCTGTCAGGAAATATCCAAAGAACTTGTAGAACTTATATTCAACGCCACACTTGGCGACTGGTAAGGCCATGGACGACAGAATCACAGAACTCAGGCGTTATCTCGACGGCGAAGCTGCCGACACTCCGGCTGCGGAAGACCTCCGTGCGCTTATCTCCGCATATCCGTATTTTGCGGCGCCGGTGGCCGCTATGTTGCGGATATACGGCGACTCGCTTGAGGAAGGCGAACTGACTGAGCTGCGAAGCCGTCTGGCCATACTGCTCGGAGGTACTGACGAGGCCGTGCGCGCCGCCGCCGGAGTCGACGACAGCGGTTTTTACCCCCCGCAGGGACGGAAGCGACCCGATACGAACGATGCTCTCGACACATTTTTTGCCACATACGGAAAGACCACACCGGAAGAGGAGGCTTTGCTCGAACGGCTGATATTCAATCCTGTGCCTGACTATTCCGACCTCCTGGCGCATGAAGAAGGGCGCGAACCCGCTCCGGAACCCGGCGACGGTCTGCCGGACATGTCCGGATTTGCCGCAGCACTTTCAGAGTCTCGGAAGTCGCGTCCCGAAACTGAAGAAAACAGTGTGGCAGCTGTGTCTGATAAGCCGGAAACAGAAAAGCGGACACCGGAATCCAAGGCGTCGGCGCCAGCGTCCGACGACTCGCTTCTGAGCGAGAGTCTTGCTAAAATATTCATAAAACAGGGCCGATATGAGCGCGCATATGAAATTATTAGCAATTTAAATTTGAATTATCCGGAAAAAAGTGTTTACTTTGCAGACCAATTGCGTTTTTTGCGAAAACTGATACTTATACAGAAGAAAAATAACCAGAAATAATTATGTATCTCGTACTTAGCATTATTACCATTCTTGTAGCCGTTCTGCTGATCGGCATTGTCCTGATTCAGAAATCCAAGGGTGGTGGCCTTTCGTCACAGTTCGGCGGTGCCGGCAATGTGATGGGTGTCCGTCAGACCAACAGCTTCCTTGAAAAAGCCACATGGACTCTCGCTGCCCTGATTGTGGTGCTCTCGATAGCTTCTTCTTTCTCGCTCCGCAGCGAAAGCAAGGCTGATACCCGCTTCAGCGCTCCCGCAGCTCCCGCTCCCGCAGCCGCTACGACTACCGACGCGCCTGCCGCTCCCGCTGCACCTGCAACTCCCGCCAACTAATTATATACAGAGCATAATATGCAACGCTCCGATTTCGAAATCATGGCACCCGTCGGGTGCTATGAGTCGCTTTATGCGGCTATCGAAGCCGGAGCCGATGCCGTATATTTCGGTATCGGCCGGCTTAACATGCGCTCAAGGTCGAGCGTCAATTTTACAATAGACGACCTGCATGATATTGCCGGAATATGCGACAAGGCAGGGGTGAAGTCGTATCTGACTGTCAACACCATTGCCTACGATGAGGATATGCCAGCCATACGCGAGATTATAGATGCGGTGGCGCAAAGCCATATCTCGGCGATAATAGCCAGCGACATTGCCACCATTCTCTATGCCCGCGAGAAAGGTGTGGAAGTCCACATCTCCACCCAGTGCAATATCAGCAATACGGAGACTCTGCGCTTCTACAGCCGGTGGGCCGATGTGGCTGTGCTGGCCCGCGAACTCAACATGGACCAGGTAGCGGCCATCAGCCGTGCGATAGACGAGCAGGACATACGTGGTCCGCATGGCGGCAAGGTACGCATCGAGATGTTCTGTCACGGTGCTCTTTGCATGGCGGTGTCCGGCAAGTGCTATCTGTCGCTGCATCAGATGAACAGCAGCGCCAATCGTGGTGCCTGCACCCAGATCTGTCGGCGTGGCTATGAGGTCACCGACCTTGAGACAGGCGACCGGCTGCAGGTCGACAACAAATACATAATGTCGCCCAAGGACCTCAAGACCATACATTTCCTTGACCGCATGATTGATGCCGGAGTAAGAGTGTTCAAAATCGAGGGGCGTGCCCGTGGACCGGAGTATGTCAAGATTGCCGTGGAATGCTACAGCGAGGCCATACAGGCCATCTGCGACGGCAGCTATGGCGCAGAACGCGTGGCGCAGTGGGACGAGCGGCTTGCTCGTATATTCAACCGTGGATTCTGGGATGGATATTATCTCGGCCAGCGTCTTGGCGAATGGTCCGGCAAATACGGGTCGTCCGCCACGCGGGTAAAGCAGTATGTAGCCAAGGGCGTGAAGTATTTCTCGCGGCTCGGTGTGGGCGAATTCTACATGGAGGCGGGTGAGCTGAGCGTCGGCGACGAGGTGGTGCTGACCGGTCCGACTACCGGAGCGCAGATTTTTGAAGTCGCCGAGATTCAGGTAGGCGGACACAGTGTGGCCAAAGCCGTTAAGGGCGATGCATTTTCGATTCCGGTTCCGGCGAAAGTCCGGCCGTCGGACCGCCTCTACCGATGGGACAGAACCGAATGAGCCGGCAGGCGCATAGCGCTGATGTCGCCGGCGTGGATGTCGCGAAGTTTCTGGCGGCGTTGGTGGTAATGCTGTTTCATCTTGTTCTGCTGGTTGGCGATGATGCGGTGAATCCCAGGATTCTCAATTATCTGGCTTATATTAGCCTCGGTTTTTTCTTCATCGTCAGTGGGTACTTTCTTCAGAAAAGTATCAGTAGCGCTGATGATGTAAGAGAATCATATGCTTATTGTATCCGGCGGGGTACTAAAGTGTTCCGTCTATGGCTTATATGGGTATTGGTGTCTACGCCCTTTTCGATGTATTATTATTCGATGACGGACTGTTCGCTGATGACTGCGGTTGAGAAGTTTTTCTGTGGAATACTGATGCGCGGTCAGTGTGAGTTTGCATGGCAATTATGGTTTCTATACTCACTTGGCATAACGACATTGGTTGTCGGACTGTCGCGGCGAAAAGGCTGGCGTATGCGCTGGCTGCTGCTTGTGTATATGGTGGTAGCGCTTGTCGAATATGATCTCCATGACAATTGCAATCGTTTCCTGCAATACATCCTGCATTATTCTCTTGGCGGAGGCCTTCCGATTATCTGCGGAATGTATCTCTGCCGTTTTGAGTCGAAAATGTGCAGAATGCCGGTGGCTCTGGTGCTGTTGCTGCTGAGTGTGGCGATGTACGGCTTATCGCTTCCGCTATGGCAGCCGCCGGCCGGTGCGGCGATTATGATAGCCGCATTGAAAGTACCGCTACGCGGCAACCGGTTCACGATGTATCTGCGCCGACAGAGCATGTGGATTTACTATCTGCATATGTATTCGATATGTATTCTCGTGTACATGCTTGGTGTGCAGTTCGCCGATTTTTGGAGTGCCTATCTGGCTGTAGGAGGCCTGACTCTGTCTGTCGCCGCCGTTATGATAGCAATTCAGAATCATCTAATAAGGCAGAAAAGCTGCCAGGGATTACTCAAAGACTGACGAGTTCAATGTTGTTGCGACATTATCAGCCTTGGTGATGGCTGTCGGATTCGCTCTTTATGTGCATGGTATTCAAGAAAAAAAATCGTAAATTTGCATTATAAAAGTGCAATAGACATGGATACGCCTTCATCTTTCAGCCTTGAATTGCTGACAACATATAAAGAAAATTCCTTGCTTGAGGTCAAATCGGCCCGTGGAGGTCTGCCTAACTCTTTGTGGGAGTCTTATTCCGCTTTCGCAAATAGCGAAGGTGGTGTAATTGTGCTTGGTGTAAAAGAAAACGCCAAGGATGGTTCGCTTTACGTCGAGGGGCTTGATGAGGTGCATAAGTTGATGAAGGATTTCTGGAACATGGTGAACAACCGGCAGAAAGTCAGTTGTAACATACTGACTGACTCAATGGCTGTTCCTGACAAGATTGAAGGGAAAGATGTGATTGTAATTCGTGTGCCACGAGCCGAGCGCACTTCGCGTCCGGTATATGTCGGTTCGGATCCACGCACGGGGACTTATCGCCGCAACTTCGAGGGCGATTATCATTGCTCGATTGATGAGGTTTCGCTGATGATACGCGATTCTGCATTGGTGACAGATGACAACAAATTACTGACCGATCTCGATGTGTCGGTATTCTGTCCGGATACAGTAAAATCATATCGCAATATATTCAAACTCATTCGCCAGAATCATTTATGGAATAAAGAGGATGACGCGATGTTTCTGCGTCGTATCGGTGCAGTGCGCGAGGATAAGGATACCGGAAAGTTTCATCCGACCGTGGCAGGACTTCTTATGTTTGGCTACGAATATGAGATTACGGCAGTATTTCCAAACTATTTCCTCGACTATCAGGAAAACCGCACCAACGGCATCTATGCCCGCTGGAC
>CAMWUD010000102.1 GCA_947177365.1 uncultured Porphyromonadaceae bacterium
TTGTCGCCACAGCCACATTCAACGGCCAGACCTTGACTTCAAAGAAGAACTACGCGATTCTGGGCGCATCGGAAGCAGGCACATATCCCGGTGGAGTACCAAAGATGGGTGCAGTAAGAAATTCCGACGGCACTGTCACCTTCTGTCTGGCCGCGCCTGAAAAGGAATCGGTCACACTCATCGGTTCGTGGAACAACTATGGCGCAGGACCGGAAAGCAATATGAAGTATCAGGACTATGAAGGCAACCGTTACTTCTTCACCACAGTGGACGGACTTGACAACAGCAGCTGGTACAGCTACTACTATGTAGTCGACTTCCGCTATAAGGTAGCCGACCCCTATGCTCATCTGATACTGGACTACTACAACGACAAGTGGCTGAATCCTGAAATATGGCCCGATATGCCGCAGTACCCCTACAACCAGGTTCCCGACAACACTCTCCTTGCCGTATACAAGGGAGACCTCGACGAATGGGAGTGGAGCGAGTTCACGATTCCCGACCATCAGGATCTGGTGGTTTACGAGATGCTTTTCCGCGATTTTACCGGCACTGTCGGCGAATCGAACGGCAACGGAACTGTCCGTCAGGCCATTGAAAAGATTCCCTATCTCAAAGAACTTGGCGTCAATGCAGTGGAACTCATGCCTATCATGGAGTTCAACGGCAACAATTCCTGGGGCTACAATACCAACTTCTATATGGCTCCGGACAAGGCATACGGTTCTCCCGACGACTACAAGGAATTCATCGACGAATGCCACCGCAACGGCATTGCTGTAATTCTCGACATCGTGTTCAATCAGAGTGACGGTCTTCACCCCTGGTATCTTATGTACCCGATTGCATCCAACCCGTTCTATAATAAGGAGGCTCCCCATGCCTATAACGTGCTTAACGACTGGAACCAAGGCAACGAACTCGTGCAGCAGCAATGGACCGATGCAATCAAATACTGGCTTACAGCATACAATGTCGACGGTTTCCGTTTCGACCTCGTGAAAGGTCTTGGCGACAACGACTCATACAAAACCGGTACCGACGAATACAATAATTCACGAGTGGAACGCATGAAACGGCTCCACGCTGTAATCACTTCGGTAAAACCCGATGCAATCCACATCAATGAAGACCTTGCCAAGGCTTTTGAGGAGATTAAGCTTGGCGAAGACGGACAGATTCAATGGAGCAACCTCAACGGCAACTCATGTCAATACGCCATGGGCTGGAATGAGTCCGGCTCAAACGGAAAGTATCTCAGCTGCTTCTATGCTCCTGCCAACGAGAAGCGTCCTATGGGTTCAACCGTAGCATACGCTGAAAGCCATGACGAAGAACGCATGGGCTATAAGTGTGTCACATGGGGTGCTTCAAGCGTAAAGAACTCCGTTCCCACCATTATGAAACGCCTCGGTTCGGTTGCCACCATTATGCTCATGACTCCGGGTCCGAAAATGATATGGCAGTTCGGCGAACTTGGCGCTGACGAAACCACAAAGAAAGCCAACGGCGACAACGATACCAGCCCCAAAAGAGTACTCTGGAATTATATCAACGATCCCGACCGCATTGCGCTTCACGACATCTATCGCGAACTCTGCGGCATACGCACTCTTAATCCCGGACTCTTCGGAAATGACGCCGAATACGAACTGAACGGAAACAACTCAATAACCGCATCCAGAACAATAAGGGTGAAGAAGGACAACAAAGAAGTAATCGCATTCCTCAACCCCAGAATAGGTGGCGATGCGGTGACAGTAACAGCCACCAGCACAATCCTTAACGCAAACAACTGCAAGCTGGTGACCGCAACACCCGGATTCGAACCGGTGCTGACCGGCACAGGCACCAGTGTCAGCGTTGATGTTCCGGCTCACAGCATGGCGGTGTTCGCCACCACCGACACCAAAACCGGAGTCGATGATGTGGTTTCCGGTACCGAAAACAGCCAGTTTGTTATCGGCGGTCAAGGCTGCATAAGCATAATCGGAGATTACAATACAGCTGAGGTATACACTCTCGAAGGCCGTCGTTGCGGCCTCGAAAATCTTGCATCAGGCATATATATTGTCCGCGTAGACGGACGCAGCTGCAAGACGGTAGTCTACTAAGAGACGGCTCTAATAGCTGGTATGACACGGCAGTCGGACATAAATCCGGCTGCCGTGTTGCATTTGCAGACTCCATACCAAGCTCTATAGGGCAGTATCCTCTATCGCATTTTTTAAGCAAAAAATTTCGCGGTTATAAAAATAATGTCTATATTTGTAACTGTAAATTACAGGATATGCCTTATATCAGCACTAACCATAATTCACCGGCGGTAAGCCTGACGGAAGCGATACTGAGGAGTATAGCTCCCGACAAAGGGCTTTATATGCCGGCAGCTATACCACGCCTGCCGGAAGCTTTCATACGAAACTCCATCGACATGACTTTGCCTGAAATCGCATATGCGGTCACAGGGTCGCTTCTTGGTGCGGAAGTAGATGCGCCAATGGTAAAGGAGGTTGTTGACGAAGCCCTGAATTTCAGCATCCCCCTTGTCGAGGTCAGCGACTCCGTGACCGCAGTCGAGCTGTTTCATGGCCCGACCATGGCTGTAAAAGACATAAGTTCCAGATTTATAGCACAGTTGTGCATGAGACTTAGCCGTAAGCATGGGCAGAATCTGAAACTCAACGTCCTTATGGCAACCAACGGAAATTCCGGCGGTGCTATCGCCGATGCCATTTCGGCTCTTCCTGATGTGAATGTATATATACTGTTCCCCAAGAACGAGCGGAAGTACATAGGCGACAATCTCCGAAGCTGCTCGCCGAATGTCAAGGCCATTGAAATCCAAGGCAGCATCGAGCAGTGCAAAGAAATCGTGCGTCAGGCCATGACAGACCCCACCTTGCGTGAAAGCATGCATCTGGTGACAGCTAATTCGGTAAACATCGTCCGCCTGATTCCGCACGTAGCGGTATACTTCTATGTCGTAAGCCGGCTGATGAAATACGGTTCTCACAATCCGGCCGATTGTCAGATTGCCATTCCGGTAGGCAATCTGACATCGCTGACAGCTGCGGTCATGGCCCGGCGCATGGGATTGCCTCTCGGACCGCTTGTGGCAGCCTGCAACTCAAACCGCCACTTCTGCGACTACCTGCAATATGGCGATGAAATGCTTCCGTCGGCCTCTGTCGAGACAGCCGCAAGAGCCATGGATATGGGAATGCCCTCAAATCTTCCGCGACTGAAATATCTTTATGACAACAACTTGTCGGATATCCGGACTGACATCAAGGCCGCAACAGTATCCGACTCAGAAATAAAATCAACCATAGCCGATGTATACTCCCGGCATGGCTACCTCCTTGACCCTCACTCTGCTGTAGCATATGCAGCCCTCGAAAAGGCGTATCCCGAGGCCGGCCAGAAACTCTTCCTTGCCACAGCGCATCCGGCCAAGTCGCGCCAGATTGTCGAGGAAGCCATAGGAGACAGCATCAAGGTGCCGGAACGTCTGGCCTACTCTTCAAATCTCCGGCGACACTCAGTAAAACTTCCGCCGACATATCCGGCGTTTAGAAAGTTCCTGACATCAAACATCTGACAAACCTAATTTTAAACCACAATAAAATGTCCAGCATCAAGAAATTTAAAAAGCAAGTACGCTACGCATGCGGAGACCTCGCAGCAGAAACTCTCGTGGCGTCATACTACATCAATGGATTCTCCCGGGAAGACGCCCATCGTATAATCGCTGATGTCGCAGCCCTGCAGACCGATACAGTGACAAAATGCAAATTCTACTTCGATAAATCGCGCCGCGATTTCGCAACTGAAGCAGATTACCGCAAGGCACGCCGCGCTTACTTCAAAGCAGCGTTCGGCAAACTCCATGACAACTTCAGCAAAAGCATGGAAGCGATTGTCAAAGAAATGAACAAGGCGCTCCCCACTGAGGCCAAGGAAGCAAACAAAGCCCGATAAACCGTGAATCTTGCCGCAAGAATTCTGCGTCTGGCCGGATGGACACTGAATGTATCCGTACCGGACTATCCACGCTGTATTATCTGTGTGGCTCCCCATACCAGCAACTGGGATTTCGTCATCGGCAAGCTGGCCTATGCGGCCATAGGACGCAAGGCCGGCTTCCTGATGAAAAAATCGTGGTTCTTCTGGCCCATGGGATGTCTGTTCCGCGCCATCGGTGGCATTCCGGTAGCGCCCAAAGGCAGCGGAGGAGACCTTACGGCCACTCTCATAGAACGCTTCAAAAACAGCAGCAGACTCACACTTGCGATAACTCCGGAGGGTACCAGAAGCCGTAATCCCCAATGGCGTACAGGATTTCTTCGAATCGCATACGGCGCCGGGATACCGATTGTGCTGGCGGCAATCGATTTCAGCACGAAATCAATTTTTCTTGACCGGACTTTTACGCCTACCGGCAATCTGGAGACGGATATGCAGGCTATAAAGCAATACTACCGTCCGTTCAAAGGCAAATACCCCGAAAAATTCGCTCTTTAGATGACATTCAACAATCGCCTTAAAATAGCTGTTTTCCCGCTGGATATAAAGCAGAGCCAACAGCAGGAAAATATTGAAGCATGCAGAATCGCGCTGGCAAAGATTGAGCCGGACACTGACCTGGTGATTCTTCCGGAACTCTTTACCACCGGCTTCATCGCCGACCGGGATGAAGCCTTAGCCAAGGCGGAGCCATATGACGACAGCAATGACCATACGCTCAGGCAACTCGCGGCAATGGCCTCGGATATCAACGCGGCCATATGCGGCAGTTACCTGAAACTTGACCCCGAAGGCCGACCGGCCAATCATGCGGTGTTCATGGAACCGTCAGGAGAGTATGACGTTTATTACAAACATCATCTTTTCGGCCTGAGCCGCGAGAGCGAATTCTATGGCGCCGGCGACAAGGAGCCTCCTGTAATCCGCTACAGAGGCTGGAACATCAGCATGGTAATATGCTACGACCTGCGCTTCCCCACATGGTGCCGCAACCGGAACCTGAAATATGATCTTCTTTTGATACCGGCCAACTGGCCCGACTCCCGCCGGTATGCATGGGAACACCTTCTGATAGCGCGGGCTATCGAAAACCAGGCCATAGTGGCGGGCGCCGACCGCAGCGGCTCTGATGAATACGGGGTATACCCTCCTGAAATGAGTGCCGTATACGACTTCATGGGCTATCAGGCGGGAACCCTAAGTGCCGACGGTTTCATATATGCCACCCTGCATAAAGACCGTCTTGAGCAATTCCGACGTCGCTTTCCATTTTACAAGGATGCCGACTGAGGGGCTGAAAGCAACGATAGCTGCATGCCGACAGACCAACAGCGGGGCTGCATCAATCGATGCAACCCCGCTGTTGGTCTGTCGGCGTGCGGTTATTACTTTCCGGCGATAGAGGAAGAAACTGTCAGACGCGCACGGCCTTTTGCACGGCGGCGTGCGAGGACCTTGCGTCCGTCGGGGGTAGACATTCTTTCACGGAAACCGTGTTTGTTAACTCGCTTGCGGTTAGAGGGTTGAAATGTTCTTTTCATTGCCTTTATAGTTTGTTGATTATTTTTCTTGCTTTCGGAGTGCAAATTTAGCGTTTTTTTTTGAATGTTGCAAATATTCGAGCCTCCAATTTCGCTGTTCGCTGTTTTTTCATTAATTTTGCACCCGTTATGAATGTTACGTCATGGATATCGCGCCATCTTAAATTATCCGGAGGAGCTTCCCGCAGCTCTTCCGCCGGCGTGGTTATCGCAGTCACCGGTGTCGCGCTTGCCTTGATGATAATGGAGTTTTCTCTGTGTATCGTTCTTGGCTTCAAGCAGCGAATCAGAGACAAAATCAGTGGATTCGAATCGGAAATCACCATAGGGCCGCGCTATCTCGATTCCAGCGGCGCCACGGCAGAGACAATAGCCCTGGCCGAAGAAATACATGATGCCATAAGGCAATCCGCACCGCAGGCCAGAGTGTCGCTTGCCGTACGCCAGCCGGTAATGCTCAAGACTGAAAATGATTTCTGCGCCATCATACTTACAGCCCATGACGACTCCCATGATTTCGGATTCGAACGGTCGCTCATCTCCGATGGACGCTGGCCAGACTACTCGCAGGACTCCTGCGCCAATCACATTGTAATATCAGAATCCACCGCGAAAAGACTTCAGATTGAGACCGGACAGAGAATTGACGCCACCTTCTTTGTCGACGGCAACATCAAGTCGCGCCGATACACAGTCGCCGGCATATATCGTTCGGACATCGAAGACTATGATGCGACAATAGCTTTCGGCGACATAAAATCACTGCGGAAAGTCGCCGGCATGGATTCACTGAGCGGAAGCGGAATAGATATCAGCGGACTGCCCATCGACAGTGTGCCGGACATATCCCAGCGCCTGTACGACATACTGCTGCAGAAATATTACGACGGAAGAAGCGAATATATCTATCCCGTCGACACTGTGCTACACAAAGGCTCGATGTATTTCAACTGGCTCTCGCTCCTTGACACGAACGTTGTGGTGATATTTGTGCTCATGATGTGCGTGGCGGGCTTCACGCTCGTATCAAGTCTGTTTCTGATAGTTCTTGAGCGGGTATCCACCATAGGCATACTCCGGAGTATGGGCGCATCGAAAAAACTCATCAGAAATATATTCCGGAGAATGGCTATGCGAATGGCTTTATGGGGTATGCTTGCCGGCAATCTGGCCGGACTCGGACTGATGTATCTGCAGCAGCAATACGGATTCATACACCTCGACCCGCAGATGTATTATCTGAATGAAGTTCCGGTGGAATTCAGCTTCACAGGCCTGCTGCTTATTAACATAGGAGTGGCGGTATCGGCGTGGGCCGTCCTCACTCTGCCGGCAATTGCCGCCGCACGGATCGACCCGGCCCAGAGTGCCAGATACGAATGAAAGCGAAAAAAATCCTAAAATTCATCAATTACGGCCTCAGTTTTGTTATAATGAAAATATATCGCTAATTTTGCATCACCAAATACATCACGCATGCCAAATACAAACAAGCTCAACAACCTTTCAAAACTTATCATTGAAGGCATTCAGGACCGCAAAGGTCACAATATAAGCATAGTGGACATGACGCATATCGAAGCGGCACCTGTAAGTCGATTCATAATCGCCGAAGGAAAAAGCAACATGCAGGTGAGCGCTATTGCCGACAGCGTACGCGAATATGTCCACGAACATGGCGAAACAAAACCATACAACTACGACGGCTACTCCAATTCGGAATGGATTGTAGTGGACTATGGTGACACGCTCGTCCACATCTTCCAGCCGGAAGCGCGCACGCGCTACAACCTTGAAGACCTTTGGAGCGATGCCGTAATAACAGAAATCCCCGATTTAGACTGAACCCTGACCCCCAACACGCATTTCCAATATGCCAATTCCACCCAATTCATTCAACAACAAAGGCAACGGTAAAAAAAATCCGTTCCGTTTCAACATGTACTGGATGTATGCCATAGTGCTTATATTCCTTCTGGGCATGTATTACCTCGATGACAACTCCATAACCAAAAATGTAGACTACTCGCAATTCAAATCATATGCCGAACAAGGCGGAATCAAGAACATCGTGGTATATGGCGACAAAAACGAAGTTGAAGCCGAAATCACCGATTCTCTTGCCTCGGTTATATTCAAAGGCACTGAGTATAAACCCGGCTCAAGCATAAAACCGGAAATCACCACAACGATTCCGTCCACCTCCAAATTCGACGACATGGTAGACTCCTGGCGTGCGCAAGGATGTTTCAGCGGAAGCGTGAAATACGAAAAAAGCAGCCAGCTCAACAGCCTTCTGTGGGCTTTCGGCCCCATGATACTGCTTATCGCGGT
>CAMWUD010000103.1 GCA_947177365.1 uncultured Porphyromonadaceae bacterium
ATATTGTCGACTTGTCCTGCGTTGTCCATGTCTGATTCGATGAAGTCAATTTCGCTGTCGAGGTTACGGCATATCTCTATGGCAAGCGAATGGACCCGCATGTCGTTTCCGTTCGCATCGTTCTCGCCGTAGTAGGAAGCCTGCCGGTCGGCGGTCACGGGTCCGTACACATCGAATATCGGAGAGAAGCGTCCAGCCGACTGCTCGCGGAAGTAGTCGGCGGCGCAGCCGATATGCTCGCGGCGGTCGAATCCCGGCAGGTTGAGCATCTCATGGAATTCACGCCGTACGTCTTCGATGCTGAATCTGATGTCGGGAAATTCCACCAGTACGATCAGCGAGCGTACTTCGCCGCTTTTGGGAAATGAAGGTACTTTTGCGACTTTTGCGGCTTTCGAAGCCGCCTTTGCGCGCCGGCTTGCGAGTGCCGACCGCATGTCGGCTCCCGAGGGGCGCCAGTATCCGTCGGAATCCATTGCAAGAGGAATGCCGCTTGTAGCTTCAACCGTGATGTGGCCGTATTCGTCGCCAAGCAGCCGCAATTCTATCGAACTGCCGTCCGGCTGGACTACTGTTCTTGTACCGGGAAACGCCGGCACTGCATGCATTTCCGAAGTGGTGCATAGAGCGGATGCGCAGATAAGTGCACGCAAACTGTTGCGTAGGAATCCGCTTTGGAATAATGCTTGAATAGCATCCGGAATATACCGGACACGGTAGGAGATGAGGAAGAGATTCATTGGCGATATAGTTATAAAGGTAGCAAAATGCTACGAAATTGTGTACTGCCGGATTATTTGCTGTGGATTCGCCAGCTTCTATATCGCAAAGATATTTGAAGAATAGTTATGGATTAGCAGAATTTTAGTTAATTGATGTTAATGACACAGACTTGTAACAAAAAGGCTCATTGCAAATCCGATTCTCTGAGGGGTATTTCGATGCGGAAAGTAGTGCCATGGCCGGGGATGCTCGACTTGACAAAAATACGGCCTTGGTGGTATTGTTCGATTATACGCTTGGCAAGAGTGAGGCCAAGTCCCCAGCCGCGTTTTTTTGTAGTGAATCCGGGTGAAAAGACCTTTTTGAAATTTTTGCGCGAGATGCCTTTGCCGCTGTCGCGGACCTCAATCCAGGCCATCTGGCCGGATACTCCGGTGCCTACATCGATGCTGCCGTCGGCCTCCATGGCGTCTACGGCGTTTTTAATGAGATTCTCAAGCACCCATTCGAGCAGAGGACGGCAGGCAAGTACAGGCATTTGCTCCGGAGTCAGTGCGGTGGTGAGACGGATTCGGCTTGATATTCTGGTGGCCATATAGCCGGCGGCGCCTTCGACGATGCTGTTGAGGTCGTCGGCGGTCATCTGCGGTTTGCTGCCTATTTTGCTGAAGCGCGATGCTATCATGCTTAGTCGGCTCACGTCTTTGTTCATCTCCGCCACAGTCTCGCTGTCGACGCCATAGTCGGGCAGCAGTTCCATCCATGCCATAAGCGATGAAATAGGAGTGCCGAGCTGGTGGGCCGTCTCTTTCGACAGTCCGACCCATACTTTGTTCTGTTCGGCTTTTTTCGACGACAGCACAGCGAAATAGACCACTACGATAAAGGCAATCATCACCAGCAGCTGGATGTAGGGGAAGTAATTCAGCCGCTTAAGCATGGTGGAGTCTTCGTAATAGAGATGCAGATTTTCGCCGGGAGCTATTACTATGTCTATCACGTTCGGTGTATTGCGGAGGCGTGCGAGTTTTTTCTGCAGAAATGCCTCGTTGGCCGCCGACAGTTCGAGCGGGTTTTCGGGATTGAGTGCATCGGGCAGGTCTGAGAAGTTGCGTTGCTGCATGATTGTGCCGTGGTCGTCGGTGAGCAGCACCGGGATGGTGGTGTTGCGCTCGATGATGCGGAGCAGGAAGTCGATGTCGACTACTGCCGTGCCGGAATCATTACCGCTGATACTGATAATCTCTTTAGTGGCGTCGGCCCATATTTCCATGCGCTGGCGTTCCTGGGCGGCGAGGTCGCGCACAAGGCCGTTCGATACATACAGGAAGACGGCTACTACCGCGGCCACGGCCAGAAGGAATATCAGTTTTCCATATCTCGCAATCATAGCAGGATGTCTCTGAAACGGAAATCCATGCCGCTGCGGTCGTCGTGGCGCCACTCTGAGTCGCAGGGCGGCAGCGGCGGCAGCGGAAAAAATGTGTCGGCGTCCGGACGCCGGATATTGATTTCGGTGAGGTACAGTCTGTCGGCCAGCGGCATAGCCTGCCGGTAGATGCTTTCACCTCCGATGATGAAGATTTCCTGTCCGGCGGCCATGGCGAGGGCTTCCTCAAGACTTCCGGCAGTCTCTGCTCCCGGGGCGGTGAAAGCGCTTTGCCGTGTGACGACAATATTGCGGCGGTCGGGCAGCGCGCCTTTGGGCAGCGACTCGAAGGTCTTGCGTCCCATGATGATGGTGTTGCCGGTGGTGAGTTGTCTGAACCGCTTCAGGTCGGGGCCTATATAGTAGAGCATATCGCCTTCAAGGCCGATGGCACCGTCGAGGGTTGCCGCTACGATTATGTTTACCATTGCTATACAGATACAGTTGCCTTGATATGCGGATGCGGGTCGTAGTCTTCGAGTTTGAAATCCTCGTAGCTGAAGCCGAATATGTCTTTGACTTCGGGGTTGAGAATCATGCGCGGAAGCCGCCGGGGCTCGCGACTGAGCTGCAGCTCCACCTGCTCGAAGTGGTTGTGGTAGATATGTGTGTCGCCGAGAGTGTGCACGAAGTCGCCGGCTTCAAGTCCGGTGACCTGGGCCATCATCATAAGCAGAAGGGCGTACGACGCTATGTTGAACGGAACGCCCAGAAAGGTGTCGGCGCTGCGCTGGTAAAGCTGGAGGCTGAGACGTCCGTCGGCCACGTAGAACTGGAAAAACGCATGGCACGGAGGCAGATTCATCCGCGACAGGTCGGCCACATTCCATGCGCTGACTATGATGCGCCGGGAGTCGGGATTGTTTTTGATGTCATCGACAGCCTGTGAAATCTGGTCGATGAAGCCGCCGTCGTAGTCGGGCCACGACCGCCACTGGTAGCCATAGATATGCCCCAGGTCGCCGTCCGGGCCGGCCCATTCGTTCCATATCCTCACACCATGGTCCTGAAGGTATCTGACATTGGTGTCGCCTTTGAGAAACCAGAGCAGCTCGTAGATGATTGATTTGAGATGGAGCTTCTTGGTGGTAAGCAGCGGGAAGCCGTTGGCGAGATTGAAGCGCATCTGACGGCCGAACACCGAGCGGGTGCCGGTGCCGGTGCGGTCGGCTTTGTCTGTGCCGTTGTCGCGTATGTCGCGGAGAAGGTCGAGATATTGTCGCATTTCTATCGTTTGTAATGGTAGGAGTCCGGTGTTCAGGATTTTATGGTCGTATTGTCGGACAGGCTCTTGAACAGAGCCTTGTTTGTGCGGCGCCGTTCGGAGTCAAAAAAGAAGCCCCACTTTCTGAAATAGCGCAGCATGTTGACTATGTGGATGCGGCGCATGCGTCCGGAGTGTTTCGACTCCGCGCGGTGGGCATGGACGATGTCGGCGCCGGGCCAGTATATCGTGCGCCCCAGACGGTGCATGCGCCGGGTGAGGTCGATGTCCTCGGGATACATGAAGAAGCGAGGGTCGAACAGTCCGGCTTCCGACAGGGCGTCGGTACGCATCAGCATGAAGCAGCCGTGATGATACGGTGCATCTATTACAGCCCGGGGGTCGCGGTCGCGCAACTGGTATCTGCGCCGACGCTTCCTGAGCATGCATTCCGGCAGAAAGCCGCGCATAAGCATGTCGAGCGGAGTAGGCAGCGGGTGTATCACATACTGCTCGCGGCCGTCGGGATAAGTTGTGTGCGGTATCAGCTGCACCACGCCGGGGTTTGCGGCCATGTGACGGACGCAGGCGGCGAGATTGCCTTTGTCGAAATACACATCGCTGTTGATTACCAGATGCAGGTCGGCTCCGGCGGCGATGCTGCGCCGTATGGCTTCGTTGTGTGCGTCTCCGTATCCGGTGTTGTCGTGGGGGATATACTCGACAGAAGGCCCGAAAGCGGCGCACAGCGAACGGGTGGAGTCGCAGCGGCTGTTGTCGACCACATAAATCCGGTCCACGACAGCTTCTGCAATCAACGCGCCGATACATTTGCGAAGTTCGGCGCTGTCGGTGTGGTATGTCACTATGGATGCCTGCAGCTTCATCGGACTACAAAGTTAACAAATTTTCGACTATAAATGTGTTAACATAATTTAATACCTTTCATACTCACAAAATATTGCTGTAACTTTGCAGATTATGAAACATTATGAATATACTCCCTGCGGCACCTGCAGCCGCAGAATCGACATAGAAATCGACCAGGACGGACGCCGTCTTGGCAATGTGGCGTTTACCGGCGGCTGCAACGGAAATCTCAAAGGTATCGCCGCCCTTGTCAAAGGACAGGACATCGACAGCGTGGCCGCCACGCTGCGAGGAATCGAATGCGGCAACAAGGGCACATCCTGCCCCGACCAGCTTGCACGTGCCCTTGAAGCTATTTCCAAAGAATTATGAGACTGTACAGCAACGACGACATACGCCGGATTCGCCAGCAGACTATGCTGGAAAACGAACTCAGCGAGCTTGATTTCGTGTTGCGTACCGGCGAATATCTCTCCGATGCCCTGATGCGGGAGATAAAGCCCGGCCGGCGCATCACTGTGTTTGCAGGTGAAAACGACTGCGGAGCATACACGCTGGAGGCTTGCAGGCTGATGTGTGCCGCCGGATATGAAATGGAGATATATCTGTTCAATATCGGCGGACATCGCCTTACCCCGGAATGTGAGGCCTGCCGCACAAGGCTGATTGAAGACGAAAACGCCGTGTGCGATTTCATTGAGGTCACCGGGCTGCAGTTCACCATGCCCGAACTAAGTGAGAAATCGGTGGTAATCGACGGTCTTTGCGACGGCAACTATACCGGCCGACTTACCGGCGGCTACCAGCATATAGTGCGTATAATCAACGAGTCCGGCGCCAGAATCATTTCTGTGGATGTGCCGTCGGGACTGCCCTCCGACCCTACGTCCGGGCTAATCAACCGCAACATAGTGAATGCCGACACCACGCTCGCTCTCGGCTTGCCGCGCATTGCATTCTTCATGGCTGAGAACGCGGAGGTCGTGGGTCGCTGGAAGGTGGTCGACATCGGCTACAGCCATCAGGCAATGCGGCAGATGCCCGAAAACTACTATCTGATCGACAGCAGTGAGGTGAGCATGCTTCTGCCCCGGCGTCCGCTGTGCTGTTCGAAAGCCGACTTCGGCAGCGCCATAATATTCGCCGGAAGCTACGGCATGGAAGGTGCCGCCATACTTGCCACCAAGGCCGCTGTCCGTTCCGGAGCCGGAAAAGTCACATGCTACTCGGCGCGCTGCGGCTACTTTCTGGTGCAGTCGGCGGTGCCGTCGGCACTGTTCCTGCGCGACCAGAGCGATGTGATGATAACAGAAATAGTGCTCAAGCACGACTATAACGCCGTGGGCATAGGTCCGGGCATAGGTACCGACGACAGTACAATCAACGCACTCGAACGCTTTCTCAAAGTGGCCAACGCCAACAGCCGTCCGCTGGTGCTCGATGCCGATGCGCTCAACTGCATGGCGCTGCGTCCGACCATGCTCAACTACGTGCCGGTGCTGTCGGTGCTGACACCGCATGCCGCGGAGTTCGACCGCCTGTTCGGCACCCAGCCCTCGCCGGAGGCCCGTCTGGCCAAGGCTATAGAGATGGCCGAGGCCTACAAGGTGATCATAGTGCTGAAAGGATATTATACATATATAGTGCGCCCCGACCGCAAGGTGTGTATAAACTCATCGGGTACACCCGCGCTTGCCACCGCCGGCACAGGCGATGTGCTGACAGGCATCATCACCGGCCTGATAGCACAGGGAATCAAACCGGAAATGGCAGCTGTGGCCGGAGCCTACATCCATGGTGTAGCCGGCCAGATAGCAGAAAACCGCCACGGTCAGTACGGTGTGGCCGCCGACGATGTCGCCGATGCCGTAGGAGCCGCCATAAAAAAGATAATGAAATGAAACGCTTGCTTTTCCTCGCCGCATGCGCCTCTGTGATGATGCCTGCGGCAGCCCAGACTACTCAGAAATTCACCGCCTCCAAGGCCGGGGAATATGCACTGACTTATACATTGCCGCTTACTGCGGTGGATGTGACGGTGGAAGCTCTGTTCACAGTCCGCACTCCGGGTGAATTTCACAACTATGCCCGGCGCTATCTCAATATCGCCGATGCCATTACACAGCCGTCGACCGCAGTAGAAATCAAATCTGCGGTGATAGGCACCCATGGCGAGGCCGATGATGCAAACCGCTGGCAGGTGCAGTTCAAGGCCGGAAGCACTCCGTATATGATACTCGACGAGGCCGGCTGTCTGCTGTCGCTCAACACCGACGAGATTGCCGACTATCCGGATCTAAACCTGCCTGTGGCCGTTGATGCGGCGCCGACAGCTCTTGAAGTGCCCGCCGCACGTGAGGCCATGACCCAGGAGATGATACAGAGCTCATCGACCTCGAAGCGGGCCGAGCTTGCAGCACAGAGAATTTTCGAACTCAGAGAGATGCGCAGCGACCTCATATCCGGTCAGGCCGACAATACGCCGCCTGACGGAATGTCGCTGAAGCTGGCGCTGGAAAACCTCTCGGCGCAGGAAGCCGCGCTGACCGCTATGTTCGCAGGCACAACAAAGACATATACTAAGGTGTATACTGCCACAGTAGTACCCGAAGACGACGAAGATATTGTCGGCAAAGTGGTGAGCCGCATATCGCTTACCGATGGCTTCGTCGACACGGACGACCTCTCTGGCGAACCTGTCACTGTGGATATACGTGTGCGTGAGCAGGCTACACTGCCGGAGAACGAAAAAGGCGAGACGAAGAAATTCCCCAAGGGTGGGGTGGCCTATACGATTCCCGGCACAGCCGATGTGACGGTATATTTCCGCGACAGAGCGATTGCACGGTCTACGGTGGAAATGTCGCAGCAAGGAGTCACATTCGGTCTTGACCCGGCGCTGTTCAGCGACAAGAAAGCTCCGTCGAAGCTGCAGCTCGACCCGGCCACCGGAGCGGTACTCCTGCTCGGTCCGGCAGGCGAATGAGTATAAGGTCTGTCTCAAAAATAGTCAATAGATGAATGTCTATTGAATAAAATACTGCCTATTTTATTCAATACAGAGATATAACTGAATAAAAATAGCTATATTTGCAGTCTCAAAAAGATTGCAATGAAGACAACGATACTCAATCAGCGGACAGAGCGCGACGAGCTTATGTCGCGCCCTTATCAGCGACGGCATACAAGGTATGACGCTGCTGAACTGTTGCAAAATCCGCTTATCAAACTTATAACCGGGCCTCGTAGGGTTGGCAAATCGGTATTTGCTCTGCTTATGTTGCAGGGCAAGAATTTCGCTTATCTCAATTTCGACGACAATCAGTTGCTTGAAAAGTGGGATGAAGACTTGGCGATGTCAGCACTTGAAGATGTCTATCCCGGCTATGACTTCATGCTGCTTGATGAAGTCCAGAATCTTCCCGGCTGGGATCTGTGGGTCAGTAAGCTCTACCGACGAGGCAAGAACCTCGTAATCACTGGCAGCAATGCCAATATGTTGAGTCGCGAAATGGCTACTGTCCTTACTGGGCGTTATCTCCAGATAGAGATGCTCCCGTTCAGCCTTGAAGAAACGATGACATGGAAGAATGTCAATCCGCAGCTGGAAG
>CAMWUD010000104.1 GCA_947177365.1 uncultured Porphyromonadaceae bacterium
TCGTCAGGCGGATAAGCGCTAATCCGGCATTGAGCATCGTCGGCAGCGGAGAAGGCAAGTGGAACTACGAGGACGCGCTTCCCAAGGCTGATTCATTGCTGCGGCTCTATCCGGGCACAAAACTCATCTATGCCCATAACGACCGTATGGCCATAGCCGGAAGCGAGGCTGCCCGCAAACTCGGCATGGACGTGCGTGTTATAGGAATTGACGCGGCGCCGGGAATAGGCATAAAAGCCGTGGCCGACGGTGTCATCGACGCCACATTCCTGTATCCTACCGAGGGCGACCGTCTGGTCGAGACGTGTATGGCCATTCTCCACGGAGGGCATTTCGAAAAGCACATACTCTTGCCGAGCGCGTCGGCGGTCGACAGCTCCAATGCCGACATCCTGCTGCTGCAGAACAACGCGCTCAAAGCCGAAAGCGAGCGAATCTACAAACTTAAAAACCAGGTCGATGATTACTGGAACCGTCATTCGGCCCAGACCACATTGCTCTATGTGGTGGTGGTCTGCGGTGTATTGCTGATGGGTCTGGTGTTTCTTCTGCTCAGAGCCTACTGGCAGCGCAAACGCCATCAGACAGTGCTTGAGGAGAACAACAGGCTGCTTGCCGAACAGCGCGACATGCAGGCCAATCTCAACGCATCGCTCGAAGAGGCCACACAGTCGAAACTGCGCTTCTTCACCAGCGTAAGCCATGACCTCCGCACCCCCATCACACTTATTGCCGACCCGGTGCAGCAGTTGGCCGACGCGCCTAATCTGAACGACGAGCAGCGGATGCTCGCGCGTATTGCCAACAAAAACGTGCATATCATGCGGCGGATGATAAACCAGATACTCGATTTCCGCAAGATTGAGAACGGACTGCTTGAACCGCAGCTAAGTGAAATTGATTTCGCAGCCTCGGCGCGTGAGTGGCTGCATTCGTTCGACATGCTGGCCCGCAAGCGTCATATCAAGCTGGTCATAAACATTCCTGACGTACGGATGCCGCTGGCCGCTGATCCGGAGATGATTGAGCGTGTGGTGTTCAACCTTATGTCGAACGCATTCAAGTTCACTCCCGACAACGGACGGATTGAGTTTGCATCGGAGTATAGTGCCGAATGTCTTCGTTTTCAGGTGAGCGACAGCGGCTCGGGTATCAGCGATGAGCACAAAGACCGGATTTTTGACCAGTTTTTTCAGGCCGACCAGTCGCGCAAGAGCGGCAACGGCATAGGACTTTCGCTTGTGAAGGCCTTCGTGGAGTTGCACCACGGCACGATTACAGTCGAAAGCGAGCCGGGCAAAGGAAGCAGCTTCGGAGTGAGCCTGCCGGTGAGCCATACCGCCGGCGAGACATCCGCAGTAGCCGCCGGAGCGCTTATCGGCGCAGATACGGTGAATGCGGAGCTTGACCCCCTTGAAAACCGTGTGGCGCCGGACTCCGACGGCAAGCCGGTGGTGCTGGTGATAGAAGACAACAGCGACCTGCTGAAACTCCTTCGTCAGACACTTTCCGGCGAATATCAGGTGCTTACGGCTGCAAACGGCGCTGACGGGCTGCGGCTTGCCATAAAATATGTGCCCGATCTGATTGTCAGCGATGTGATGATGCCGGTGATGGACGGACTCGAATGTCTCAGGCATCTGAAAGCGGAAGTGGCCACATCGCATATACCGGTGCTGATGCTCACCGCATGTGCCCTCGACGAACAGCGTCTGGCCGGATATGAGCGCGGAGCCGACGGCTATATGCCCAAGCCGTTTAACCGCGACATGCTGCTGTCGCGCTGCAGAAATCTGATAGCCAACCGCAAACGTGTGTTCTCAGCCGCCAAAGGCATTGAAAGTCTGCCGGCAGGCAAGGTCGAGGCTGCGTCCAAGCCTGCCGCGATTCAGTCCGACAAGCCAAGGCTCACTCCGGAAGGCGCCGATATTGACAATGACTTCTACAACCGCTTCATAGATATTTTCAATGCCAACATGAGCAACAGCGAGCTCAATGTGGAATTTCTGGCAGCCGAACTCGGTCTGGGACGCTCGCAGTTCTATCGCAAGATAAAGGCGCTGACGAATTATTCGCCTGTGGAGCTTATCCGTCTGTTGCGTCTGAAGCAGGCCCGAACCCTGCTCACCACCACCGATGCGAGCATCAGTGAAATTGCCTATGAGGTGGGATTTTCATCTCCGGCCTATTTCAGCAAGTGCTATCGTGAGGCATATGGCGAGACTCCCACGGAGTTGCGAGAGCAGATGGGCAAGTAGAATAATCCCGTACGGAAAAATCCGTAACTTTATGACAAAATTGAATTATGGCCATGAAAACATACATACTCTCGCTATGGGCGCTGCTGATGACGCTGCTTCTGGCTGTGGTTTCCTGCACGGGCGGCCACGGGCAATACCGCATAGGTGTGTCGCAATGCAGCCAGGACGACTGGCGCATGAAGGTGAACGACGAGATACAGCGCGAGATGATTTTCCACGACAACGCCTCGGTGGAGATACGCTCGGCGCAAGACAACAACGCACGGCAGATTGCTGACATACGCTACTTTATAGACAACGGTTTCGATGCCATAATTGTGGCGCCGAACGAGGCCGAGGCCATTACACCTGTCATAGCCGAGGCATACCGCAAGGGGATTCCTGTTGTGGTGTTCGACCGCGATATCAACGGCGATACCTACACGGCCAAGATTCAGGTCGACAATGAGGCAATCGGCAAAGAGGCCGCGCAATATGCGCGCCGTATAGTCGACGGTCAATTGAATGTGCTTGAACTGCAGGGACTGCGCGGCTCTTCGCCTGCCTCGACCCGGCACAGCGGTTTTGTGGAAGAGATAGGCCGTATGGCCGACAGCCGCATAGCAGCTTCGGTATATGCCGACTGGTATGAACTTGATGCGGAAAAGGCCACAGACAGTCTGTTGCGGCAGCATCCTGATGTGAACGTGATATTTGCGCATAACGACCGCATGGCCATAGGAGCATCGCGTTCGGCCCGGAAGCAGGGGCGGCGCGATATAAAGATAATAGGAATCGATGCGGCTCCGAATCTGGGCATCAGGGCTGTGGCCGATTCGGTGATTGACGCTACATTCTTCTATCCAACCGAAGGTCATCTGCTTGTGCAGACTGTGATGAAAATACTGCAGGGAGAGCCATACGACAGCAAGGTGATGATACCGGCGCTTCCGGCGGTCGACCGCAGCAACGCGGCCATTATGCTCCGACAGGACGATGTGCTGAGCTCGGAGACAGCCAAGATGCTTGAGATGACCCATAAAGCAAACCGTTATTCATCGAAATATAGCGCTCAGACGGCGGTGCTGATTGTGTCGGCTCTGTTGATTCTGACGCTTTTCGCCTTTATTTTTGTGCTGGTGCGTTCGTCGCGCATGCAGAAGGAGAGCAGAAAAGAACTTGCTGCCCGGAACGATGAGCTTATGCGTCAGCGCGACAAGCAGCGTGAACTGTATCGGCGTCTTGACGCGGCCACGCAGTCGAAGCTTGTGTTTTTCACCAATGTGTCGCATGACTTGCGAACTCCGCTCACTCTTATATCCGAACCGGTGCGCGCCTTGGCACGGTCGGGGCATATCGATGACGAAGAACGCGAGATGCTGCGTATCGCCGACCGTAATATCGACATACTTCACCGCCTGATAAACCAGATACTTGACTTCCGGAAGTTCGAGAGCGGAAAGCTTGATATTCATCCGAAAGAAGTACGGCCTGCAGATTTGCTGCGGCATTGGCTCGAATCGTTCGGCAAAGTGGCCAGAAGCAGAAGAGTAAAGCTTGAATTGAACTGTAATGTAGAGGCCGGCGCGGAATCGATGGCGCTTGACGACGAGAAAATAGAAAGAGTGGTGTATAATCTGGTGTCCAATGCGCTAAAGTATACTCCGGATGGAGGTCGGATAAATATCAGTCTTGACCTCAACGCAAGTCTGATGGAACTCAGGGTACGCGACAACGGCATCGGCATTGACGCCGACAAGCTGGAGCATGTGTTTGAGCAGTTCTATCAGGCCGATGATCAGGGAAGCGGTTCGGGCATAGGTCTTTCTCTTGCAAAGGCTTTTGTGGAGCTGCACGGCGGTACGATTGCCGTGACGAGTGCGCCCGGCTCCGGCGCGGAGTTTACGGTGCGCATTCCGGTGACTCACATAGAGAGTGAAGCGTCTGATGCCGTGTGCATGCAGGAGAGCGAACCGGAAGACAGTGGCGATTCATTGTTGCATGGCGCTGTCGGTGCGGACGACAGACCGGTAGTGCTGGTCATAGATGACAATGCGGATATTTGCACGCTGCTGGCGCGCATGCTTGAAGACCGCTACAGTGTTATAACGGCTTCCGACGGTATGGACGGATACGAGAAGGCTGTCAGATATGTGCCGGATCTGATACTGTGCGATGTGATGATGCCGGTGATGGACGGGCTCGAATGCTGCCGCAGGATAAAAGCGAGTCAGGCGACATCGCACATACCCGTGCTGATGCTTACGGCGCGGTCGCTCGACGAACAGAGGGTCGAAGGCTATGACAGCGGCGCCGATGCCTATATCTCCAAGCCGTTCCGCCGCGATGTGCTGCTGTCGCGTTGCCGCAATCTGCTCGACAACCGCCGCAGGATACGCGATGTTTTCGGAGCAGACAAAGCTTCGGCGCCGAAGACGGCAATTCCGGTCGAGGTGCCCGGCGGGGTACGCACCGACCTGGAGGATGAATTCTACCGGAGGTTTATCGACATAGTGACACCGCGCCTTTCCGATGCCGGCGCGGGCATTGAGTCCATTGCTTCGGAAATAGGGCTGAGCCAGTCGCAGCTCAATAGAAAAATCAAGGCCTTGACCGGCATCACACCCGTGGAGCTGATACGCGGTCTCCGGCTCGCTATGGCCAGGAGGATGCTACTGCAGACCGAGTGTCCGGTCAGCGAGGTGGCGTCTGCCTGCGGTTTCACCTCTCACGCGTATTTTTCGAAATGCTACCGCGACGCCTACGGACAATCGCCTTCGGAAGTGCGTTCGGGCAGGAACAATGCCGGCGCGAAGGTTTAAAAAAATCGTCAACGGCTTTAAAAAAACGCGCATAACAACAAAAATTACAGCACTTGCAAGGATTGTTATAATAGATTAGGTTAATGGATGATAATTTTGCCGCAGAAATCTCAGACCAGGGAAATCACAACAACCTAATCTATCATAAAAATGAAATCAACAATTCTCAGTGCTCTGCTGCTGCTTGTGAGTATAGTCACGGCGCAGGCTCAGAACATCACGGTACACGGCTCGGTATGGAGCCTGTCCGACGATGAACCGCTGATTGGAGCGTCGGTAGCGCCGGCGTCCAATCCGACCCAAGGAGTTTCCACCGATTTCGACGGCAACTTCACAATTTCGGTTCCCGCAGGTTCAGAACTCGTATTTTCCTATGTAGGCTACACTCCGCGTACACTTGCAGCCGAAGACGGCATGCAGGTGATGCTTAGCGAGGATGCTGCCGCTCTTGATGAAATTGTGGTAATCGGCTATCAGACCGTACGCAAGGCCGACCTCACCGGCTCGGTGGCCGTGATGGACATGAAACAGCCGCTGAGCGAGAACTCCGGCTCGGTTATCAACTCGA
Source organism: uncultured Porphyromonadaceae bacterium (assembly GCA_947177365.1). Taxonomy (GTDB): domain Bacteria; phylum Bacteroidota; class Bacteroidia; order Bacteroidales; family Muribaculaceae; genus CAG-873. Next base: position 5,631 of record CAMWUD010000104.1, read on the forward strand.
TGCAGGGACGTCTGCCCGGTGTGCAGGTCACTACCGATGCCGCTCCCGGCGGTGGCGGTGCCATCCGTGTCCGAGGCATGAGCACTGTCAACTCCAACGACCCCCTTTATATCGTCGACGGTATTCCGACAGATGAAATCAAGTCAATCAACCCCTCCGACATCGAGAGCATCCAGGTGCTCAAGGATGCCGCTTCGGCTTCAATCTACGGTAGCCGCGCGGCCAACGGTGTGGTGATTGTGACCACCCGTCAGGGCAAGGGCGACAAGATGCAGATTACTGTCAACTATGCAGCGTCGATCCAGACAGTGGGCAAACGTTACAATATGCTCAACGCACAGCAGTGGGGCGAGGCCTACTGGACAGCAGCCAAGAACGTAAATCTTGTGCCGTCGCATGCCCTTTACGGCAACGGCGCCACTCCGCAGCTGGTGCAGTTTGTCGGCGGTGACCCCAACTTCCCCACCACCGACACTGACTGGCAGGACCAGGTGTATCACAGCGCATGGACCAACAACCTCACCGCCAGCGTAAGCAACAGCAGCGAGCGCGGCTCGTTCATGTTCTCGGCCAACTACATCAACCAGAACGGTATGATGAAGGAGACATTCTACCGCCGCTACAGCGCCCGTGTGAACAGCAACTACAACTTCAACAAATATGTGATGATAGGCGAGAACCTCATGATCGCCAACTGGGAAGACCGCGGATTCGCCACTCAGGACGACCGTGGCATACCTTTCACAGCCATGCGTCAGCATCCGGCGCTTCCTGTGCGCGGCATCGACGGTGCATGGATGACACCTATCTCGCTCGGCATAAGCGACATCTCGAACCCGCTTCAGGATCTCTATAACGGACGCGACAACAAAAACCAGAGCTGGCGCATACTCGGCAACATGTATCTTGCCGTGATGCCTGTCGACGGTCTGACTCTGAAGACCAATCTCGGTATAGAGCATGTGCAGTATTTCAACAAGACCCTCAACCGCAAGGCCACACCTTCTGACAGCAACGGCATGTCGCGTGCCTACGGCCAGGGCGACACATGGACCTGGAGCAACACCGCCAACTATGTGAAGACATTCAACAATGTGCATAATCTCAATGTGCTCTTCGGTGTCGAGGCAATCAAATACACCTTCGAGGATATCAGCGCATCGCGCAAGGACTACCTCTTCGAAGACGACAACTACATGCAGATCGGCAGCGGCGAAGGCGAGCAGATGAACGGCGGCGGCAAGAGCCAGTGGGGTCTGTTCTCTGTGTTCGGCAAGGTAGACTATAACTATGCCGACCGCTATCTGGCATCGTTTACCATCCGTCGCGACCAGTCGTCGCGCCTCGACAAGAACCACAATTCAGGTGTGTTCCCGGCAGTTACCGCCGCATGGCGTCCGACCAGCGAGGCTTTCTTCCCCGAAAACGAAGTGCTCAACGACATGAAGGTTCGTGTCGCATGGGGTCAGAACGGCAACTCGGCCATCGGCAACTGGTATGCCTCATACAGTACATATGCGCCTAACCTCAACGGCGGTTCTTATGACCTTTACGGCACCAACAACAGCAGCGTCACCGGTCTGGTTGTAGCCAAGAGCGGCAACACCAACCTGAAGTGGGAGACAACCACCCAGACCAACATCGGTGTGGATTTCCGCTTCTTCAACGGTTCGCTGGGCCTTACCGCCGACTATTATATAAAGAAAACCACCGACATGCTCACTATTCCCCCGGTGCTTTCAGTGGCAGGCGAGAATGCCGCCATGTATATGAACACCGGCGACATGGACAACCACGGCTGGGAACTTCAGCTCGACTATAACTCGCCCCAGTACGGCGACTTCAGCTGGAGCGGCGCGCTCAACATGTCGGCCTACCGCAACAAGCTCGTCAGACTCAACAGCAAGGTAGAGACCATGGGCGGCGACATCCGCGCAATGGTGGGCAAACCCCTCGGTGTCTACTACGGCTATGTATGCGACGGCATATTCCAGAACGCCGACGAGGTGGCCAACCACGCTCTTCAGCAGGGTGCCGCTGCCGGACGTCTGAAATACCGCGACATCGACGGCAACGGTGTAATCAACGAAAACGACCGCTGCGTCATCG
>CAMWUD010000105.1 GCA_947177365.1 uncultured Porphyromonadaceae bacterium
CCTTGCCGCCAATGCCCCTGCCGCGCAGCGAATTGTCAACGGCGAAATGTTCCACATACGCAAAATCCGTGAAACACCAGCATGTGATGAGTCCGGCTATTTCATTATGGTCGTTGCGGACAATCAGAAGTCTCAGCGGATTGTCGTGCGATTCGGCACGCCGTCGCAAGTCTTCGACCGGACGCAACTCTTCCGGCGGAAAAGCCTCGGTATAAATACGTTCAATTTCAATCCACGAATCGGATTCAGGGTTAAATTCGGTAAGCATACAGGTAAATTTTATGCAAAAGTACTAAAAATAATTGTGCGGATTTCTGTGTTTCCGCATTTTTTTGTACTTTTGTAAATTAGAAGAAACATAAAACAATTATATATCGATGAAATTTGTTGTACAAAGCAAGGCGTTCTATAACGCAGCCTCAGCTGTCGGCAAGGTTATCAGCTCGAAAAACGCGCTGATTATTCTCGACAACTTTTTGCTCGAACTGAAATCGGGAAAACTCACTCTTACCGGTTCGGATACTGATTCGACCTTGTCTGCCGAAATCGAACTCACTGAGTCGGAAGGCGAAGGAAAGATTTGCCTCTCCTCACGCACACTTTCAAACCTGCTGAAAGAACTGCCCGACCAGGAGGTGACCTTTTCCATAAACGATGCCACTCTGGAGGTAGAGATAACCTACCCCGGCGGTACGTTTAACCTGGTAGCAATCAACGGCAATGAGTTCCCCGAGTACCGTGCTCCGGAAGACCAGGGAGAACCGGTTAAAATCGAGACGGAAGGAAAACGTATCAGCAAGGCTTTCGACTATACATTGTTTGCAGTGGCCACCGAAGACTTCCGTGCCCAGATGCAGGGTGTATATATCGATATATTCGAGGACTATGTGAACTTTGTGGCTACTGATACCAGAAAGCTTGTACGATACACCGACAAGAAAATAAAAGCAGGCGTCAAGACCTCCTGCATCGTTCCTCCGAAGTCCGCTTCGATTATCAGAAACGTATTCGCTGCCAGCGAAAATCTTTCAATGGAAATCGGATCCCGCGCCGCAACCATAAGCGACGGCCGGTTCACATTCCGCTGCAGCTTCATGAACGGCAAATACCCCGACTACAACCGCGTCATCCCCAAAAACAATCCGCTGCACCTCGTGGCCGACAGATCAGGCATGCTCAACCTGGTTCGTCGTGTAAGCATTTTTGTGGACGCCGGTTACGGTCTGATAAAATTCCGTTTCACTCCCGAAAAAATGCTTCTGAAGACAAGCGATTCAGGCATGTGCACTGCCGGACGCGACCAGATGGCCTGCTCTTTCAGCGGACAGGAACTCACCATCGGTTTCGGTTCGGAACACATCACCGCAATTCTCAACACATTGCCTGGAACAGACGTGAACGCGGACCTCAGCGACCCGGGACGTCCGGGATTATTCTATCCCTCCGAAAACGAAGAAGACACAGACCTGATCATGCTGCTCATGCCCATGACTGTAAGCGAATTCTAAGTAGTAATGAAACTGCAACTCGAACGTCCGGTGGTTTTCTTTGACCTGGAAACCACCGGTACAAATATACTCAGCGACCGCATAGTTGAAATCTCTGCGGTGAAGCTCATGCCCGACGGCTCGACCATATCGAAAACCGTAAGGGTCAACCCTACAATACATATTCCGGAGGAAGCCACCGCCGTACATCATATTTCGGACGCCGATGTAGCAGACAAGCCCACATTTGCCGCTTATTCCAAATCGATAGCCCGGTTTTTCGCAGGCTGCGACATAGCCGGGTTCAACAGCAACCGCTTTGATGTGCCGCTGCTTGACCAGGAGTTTGAACGTGCCGGAATCGACTTTGATTTTGAAGGCGTACGTTTTATAGATGTCCAGACCATCTTCCACAAGAAAGAGCCACGCACGCTTGTGGCCGCCTACAAATTCTACTGCGACAAGGACTTGGAAGCCGCCCACAGTGCCAATGCCGACACCATGGCCACAGTGGAAGTTCTTCTTGCACAGATGGAAAAATACCCTGATTTACCTGTAGACATAAAAGGACTGAGCGAATTCGCCTCGAACAACCGGCAGGTGGATTTCTGCGGAAGACTTGTATATGACGACCAGGACAGAGAACTGATCAACTTCGGAAAATACAAGGGACGGCTGGCCGAAGAGGTGCTCCGCCAGGATCCGGGATATTATACATGGATAATGAAAGGCGACTTTGCCAAAAACACAAAAGATTGCTTCACCCGCATACGAAAACGTCTGAATGAACGCTCTCACAGGTAAACATATCATATTGGGAATCACCGGCGGCATTGCCGCATACAAGTCGGTTGTACTGCTGCGCCTGCTCATCAAGGCCGGTGCGGAAGTACAGGTAGTCATTACACCGAACGGCAAGCAGTTCATCACTCCGGTGACACTGTCGGCATTGAGCGGGAAACCGGTAGTTTCTGAATTCTTCACAGCAAATACCGGCGAATGGCATTCACACGTAGACCTCGGTCTGTGGGCCGATGCCATGGTAATCGCACCTGCTACGGCATCGTCGATAGGAAAAATGGCAAACGGCATAGCCGACAATATGCTGATTACAACCTACCTCTCGGCCAAGTGTCCGGTGTTTGTAGCCCCTGCCATGGACCTTGACATGATGGCGCACCCAAGCACATGCAGAAACATAAAGCTGCTGAAAAGCTATGGCAACCATATCATCGAGCCATCGGAAGGCGAGCTTGCAAGCCACCTTGTAGGCAAAGGGCGGATGGAAGAGCCTGAGAATATCGTCGCAGCACTCGAACACTACTTTGCCACCTGCGATGACCTCAAGGGACTCAAAGCCCTCGTGACCGCAGGACCGACATATGAGCGAATTGACCCGGTGCGCTTTATAGGCAACTTTTCTACCGGCAAAATGGGCTACGCCATTGCCGAGAGTCTGCGCAGAAGAGGCGCGGAAGTAACACTTGTAAGCGGCCCTACCGTCGTTGCGCCTCCGCAGGGTGTCAATCTGATAAAGGTTGAATCTGCCAGCCAGATGCTCAGCGCATGCGAAAAAGAGTTCGACTGCTGTGACATAGCCGTATGGACGGCAGCCGTAGCCGACTATGCCCCGGCCTGCCCGTCGGAGCGCAAAATCAAACGGGAGAAAGAGGCTGTCAACAGCATACAGCTTGTAATGAACCCCGATATAGCCGCTACGCTCGGCAAATGCCGCAAAGATGGTCAGACTCTCGTCGGCTTCGCGCTTGAGACCGACAACGGCGAGGAAAACGCGCGGCGCAAGCTTGAGTCAAAGAATCTTGACCTTGTGGTGCTGAACTCTCTTGCCGACCCCGGGGCAGGCTTCGCCACCGACACAAACCGTATTACAATAATCAGCAGACTCGGCGACATGATGGTTTTCCCGCTCAAAGACAAATCCGAAGTGGCCGATGACATTGTAAATGAAATAATATATTTCCGAAAAAATAAGTGAAACCTTCTCTCCTCATAAGAAACTGCGTTTATTGCCTTGGAGGCCTTGCCGCCATGATGTGTGCCCAGGAATCTGCGGCTCAGGAACTGAACTGCACTGTTGAAGTGAACTCAAGCCAGGTGTCAGGCACGAACAAATCCGTTTTCGAGACACTGCAGAGCGCAATCAACGACTATATGAATACGACAGTATTCAGCAACATGCAGTTCTCTGCAAATGAAAAAATCGACTGCCGGCTATTCTTTACCATAAAGGAAGTCGACAACGACAAGATGATCGGAGACCTGCAGATACAGAGCACACGTCCGGTATACAATACCAACTATACCACGACACTGATCAACTTCAAGGACAGTAAGATTGAATTTGAATATCAGGAAGGCGAACCTCTGGTATTCAATCTGCAGAACATGGAAAGCCAGCTTACCGCGATACTCAACTTCTATGCTTATCTGATTCTCGCCGTGGATTGCGACAGCTTCTCTCCCAAAGGCGGCGAACCGTACTTCGACAGACTTAAGATAATAGTCCAGCAGGCACAGTCGTCAGGAGAAAGCGGATGGAAGGCATTCGAGGATACCAAAAACCGTTCGGCTGTACTTGGCGCCTTTACAGAACCGGCGACATCCTGCGTCAGAGACATGATGTACGACTATCATCGCAAAGGTCTCGACGAGATGAGTCTCACACCGGATAAAGGCCGAGGGGTAATAACGCAGACTCTTTCCAATCTCAATAAGATATTCGATGTCGCGCCCATGTCGGTTGCCCTGTCGATGTTCAAAGACGCGAAACTCGATGAACTCGTAAATATTTATTCGAAAGCGCCACAGGACGAGCGACAGAAAGTATATGACCTGCTCCAGCCCATATATCCTACAGAAAATACCCGTCTGGACCAAATCCGTAAAGGCAGCGAACAATGATTCTGACCCTACATATAAGCAACTACGCGCTTATCACGCGACTTGACATAAACTTTCACAAAGGTTTCAATATCATCACCGGAGAGACCGGCGCCGGAAAATCCATCATACTCGGCGCTCTGGGACTCCTTTTAGGCGGACGTGCCGATATGAAGGCCGTACGCGACCCTCAGAAAAAGTCGGTGATTGAAGCTATATTCAGCATCGACGGCTTTGACAATCTGCGACGCCTTCTCGAACAGAACGATATTGACGGAGCTGAGGACAGTACGTGTATTCTTCGCCGTGAACTCACTCCGGCCGGACGGTCAAGAGCTTTTATCAACGATACGCCGGTAAACCTCACCCTACTCCGCGATGCGGCGTTGCAATTGGTCGACATACACTCGCAGCACCAGAATCTTCTTATTGCCGACCGGGATTATCAGCTTTCAATCATAGATTCAATAGCCGACAATCAAGACCTGCGGCAGCGCTATCGGGCTGCATACGACGCATACAGGCATGCTTTGAAAGAATTTTCCAGAACACGCGACATGCTCAATGGCAACAAAGAGGCTACGCAGTTATGGCAATTCCAGCTTGAACAGCTCCAGCAGGCAGCCCTGCAGCCCGGCGAGCAGACAGAACTCGAAGAAGAGCGCGAGTTGCTTACCAATGTAGGAGACATAAAGGAGAACATAGTCGAGGCTTTGGATGCGCTTTCGTACTCCAGCGACAATGTACTCAGCGCCATGTCGTATGCTGTTTCACGATGCAGAGCTGCAGCCGCGCATATCGACGATGGCGAGTCGCTTGTCGAACGGCTTGAATCAGCCAGAATTGAAATTCAAGATATTACCGAAACTCTTGAGGAGAACAACGCACGTATGCACGCAGACCCTGACAGGCTGCTTGACGTTGAAGACAGACTGAACCGTCTGTATTCACTTCAGAGCAGCTACCGCTGCGATACGGTAGAGCAGCTGATTGCCTTGCGCAACGACCTGGCGAATCGTCTTGAGACAATCGACAACAGCGATGAAGTGCTGCACGACCTTGAGACCAAGGCTCGCAGAGCCAAAAAGGAAGCCATGGTCATAGCCCAGGAACTCTCCAACTCCCGCCGCAGCCATGCCGCCGTATTCGCCGCGAAGCTGAAAGAACGTGCAACCCCCATGGGCATGCAGAATCTGCGTTGCGAGATAAGCATGACTACGGGCAAACTCACTCCCAGCGGAATTGACGAGGTTGAATTTCTCTTTGCCTTCAACAAGAACCAGACTTTACGTCCGGTCGGAGGCACGGCCTCCGGTGGCGAAATCAGCCGTCTTATGCTGTCAATCAAATCGATTACAGCCGAATGCATGAATCTGCCTACTATTATTTTCGATGAAGTCGATACCGGAGTCTCAGGTGAAGTCGCTACCCGTATGGCCGACATGATGAAAGAGATTTCCGGCAAAATCCAGGTAGTGACAATCACTCACCTGCCTGCTGTGGCAGCCAGAGGCGATGTTCAGTTCAAGGTGTTCAAACAGGACGACGAAGAATCTACCTTCACAAGTATCCGACAACTTTCCGAGGAACAGCGTGTGGAGGAAATCGCAGCAATGATTTCCGGTGATAATGCCGACGATGCAGCCCGGACTACCGCAAAAAGGCTTCTGAACACTTCCCTATAAGCGGAACCTTCTGATTTTGCCGTTGGATGTACGTGGCAGGCAATTGACGCACACAATGCGCTGCGGTCGGCGGATGCCGAGATTCAAAGAGTCGATGGCAGACTCCAGCCGAGGCAGAGCGCTGCTGTCGCTTTCGACTACCACGACAGGAACCTCACCCCATTTAGAATGCGGATAAGCAGTAACATAGAACGGTGATTCTATCGCCACGGACAGAAGCTCTTCAAGCTTCTCCGCCATGATTTTTATGCCTCCTGAATTGATAACATTGTCCGCACGCCCTATCCAACGGAAAGACTCTCGGTCGATAAGCTCAACTACATCATTGGTCTGCAGACTGCCGAACGACATGGTCTGCGAACTTATGCACAGACAATCCCGTTCGTCGGTACTGAATGTGATACCCGGCATAGCCCGGTAAGTAAGGCTGGAATCGCGAATGTCGGCAAGTGCCACATGACTGCACGTCTCAGTCATTCCGTAAGTACAATAAGTATTGAACGGCGCGTCGGCAAGCATGGCTCTGTCTGCTGCCGATATTTTCGCGCCGCCTACTATTACGTTACCTATATTCTCTATATCGCAATCTGCAATCAGACTGGCGCTCTGCGACGGAACGATAGCCAGTAAATCCACATGCCCGCAGATTTCCAGCCGGTTGCTCACCGGTAGCACCATCAATCGGCATCCGGCTTCGAAAGCCCTGACCGCCATCATTTTCCCGGCTATATAATCCATCGACAAAGGGATTGCCAGCACAGAACTGCTGTCAATGCCGAAACGTCTGTTCGTGGCAATCGCCGAAAGGCGCATGTCCGCCTTAAGCAGCCTTATCTCCTTTGGTTGTCCGGTACTGCCGGAAGTATGGGCCGTAATATACGGCACATCCGACAGCCATTCGTCTTTAAATTCCTCTAATGTCATTGCCATTGCAGTGAGTCAAGCTGCCGACAGTCAAAACCGGGTCTGCCGCCTCTCAGCATTGGACCTGACATCTGAAGCGGCGAACCTATATTGTTGGTATATATCTGCCCTGTTCCCAGACCCTGAGGTAGCTTGATTCCAAGAGCATTTGCATGCGCCGCAAGATAATACAGCCCTATACTGCTCTCAAGCGCCGATGTCATCCACCAGCCGACATTATTCGCCTCCGCGATTTCTTTCCAGCGTACAGTTTCCTTAATGCCTCCGCACAATGCAGGCTTCAGAATAATATAGGCCGGAGACAGCGCCTTGAGCATGGCATCCTTTTCGTTGTCATCGCGCAATCCTATCAATTCCTCGTCGAGAGCTATGGCAATCGGAGATTTACTGCAAAGCATCGCCATGGATTCAGCCATACCGGCTTTTATCGGCTGTTCGATGGAGTGGATATCATATTCCGACAGAATGTCGAGACGCTCCAGCGCCTGCTCCGGCGGGAAGCTACCGTTTGCGTCCAGACGCAACTCAAGACAGGAGGATGAGAACTCCTTGCGTATATCCTGCAAAAGGCCTACCTCGTCATCGAACGCAATGCCGCCGATTTTCAGCTTCAACACCCGGAAGCCCTGGTTGAGCTTTGCCGCTATGGATTTGCGCATTGTCTCTTTGTCGGCCATCCATATCAGACCGTTGATTGGAATTCCAGCCTCGCCTCTGGTCCAAGCCGTAACGGGCAGAGG
>CAMWUD010000106.1 GCA_947177365.1 uncultured Porphyromonadaceae bacterium
CCAGCTATACCGAGCGCCTGCGTCAGGGCAAAGCCTGATGTGGTGGCAGTCATAAAAAGCAGAGCGGAATATCCTCAAAGATATTCCGCTCTGCTTTTTATGGGGAGTAATTCTATTCGGGGCGGGTCTTGGGCAGACTGTAAATGAACTCAAGGCCACCTCCTTCGCGGTTGTGTATTTCAATACTTCCGCCGTGAGCGAGAATCGTACTCTGTACGATTGGAAGGCCAAGACCCGTGCCTCCTGCCTTACGCGAACGACCGGAGTCAACACGGTAGAATCGTTCGAACAGATGCGGTATGTGTTCTTCTCCGACTCCTATGCCGTTGTCATAAAACGAGAAATAGTAGAACTTTTCATCCTCCCGCAGCAGTTTTACTCCGCACTCTGTACCCTTGCTGTATGACGATGCGTTTTTGACAAGGTTTATCAGCATGCCGGAAAGGAGATTGTAGTTTCCTACGACCATACAGTCGAGCGGCACATCGTAACTGAACTCCAGATTTCCGGCTGCGCCGGATTCTTCCACATCGCTGGCGATATTGTATACTACATCGTGGTAGTCCATCTCCTCGGTGCTGATCATGCCTGCGCCTTCCTCAAGGCGTGTGATGGCCGATACGTCTGTGATGAGGTTGACAAGGCGATTGATATGCTCCCGCGCTTTCAGCTGGAAGTGTTCGCGCGACGAAGCTTCCATATCCGGATTCTCGATTATCGTGTCAAGATACCCCTTGATTACACCAATGGGGGTCTTCAACTCGTGGTTGATGTTGTTTGTGAGCTGTCGCTTGAGCCGCGCTTTTTCTTCCATGGCATGCAGTGCCACCTTGTGCTCACGTTTGAGTTTCAGCAGCGTTTTGGAGCGCTCGTTGTACATGTGTATTATCTGTCGTGAAATCTCGCCAAGCTCATCGTGCGGATAATCCATATTAGGGATGAAATTGGGGTCGGTTGCTGCACGCTCGGCGAACAGTCGCAGAATCTTGATGTTGCGTCCGAAGTAACGCGACAGATAATATGCGCCCACTGTCATAGCCAAGGCTACACAGAATACAATAATCCATATACTCTTGTTCGGCAATGTGGCGTTGTTGACGTCATCGTCGACAGGGAGAACGGTATATATAGTCAGTTCGTTGCCACGGACATGGTTTGTAGTGGCCTGATAATAGAAGGCTCCGTCCTTGAGAATTTCATCGGAGTTTTCTTCCAGATTCGGAGTATTGGTATATCCGGAGCCGCGGGCTGTCTCCTTGGCGCTCAGATGCACCACATCGCCTACACTCTGGATGAGGCGTCCGTTTTCATATACCGAAACTCTGAGTTTGTCGAATATGCTGTTGCTCTTGTCGTTGTTGACAAAGTAATTGCCGATGAACTCTATGAACGGCCGTATCTCGGTGTTACGCATATATGCGTATATAATGCGGTCGCTTATGACATTTAGCTGGTTGTCGATCAGCTGTTTGCGGTACTGCCGCTCGTTGTCGTACTGCCAGTATGCCATACCGAAGATCAGCAGCCATACGGCTGCCACCATCAGTATGAACATCTGCCACTGATAGCTAATACGCTTCCTTAAATCCATAGCCGAATCCCTGGCGGGTAACTATGTTGTTGCCGTAGTCTCCGAGTTTCTTACGCAGTCTGGTGATGTTTGTATCTATCGTGCGATGCGTCACTACAACATCTTCGCCCCAGACTTTCGATATGATTTCCTCGCGGGAGTAAATGCGGTTGCGATGGGTCAGGAAAAAGAGTATGAGGTCAAATTCTGTACGCGTCAGCTGAACCGGCTCACCTTTCAGAAAGCATACTTTCTCGTTGCGGTCGACACGCAATTCACGGAATGTTATATCAGGCTCATAGATGCTTTTCGACACATTGTAGGCAATCTGCTGGGCCGACTTTGTGCGCCGCAATACGGCACGTACGCGAGCCAGCACCTCGCCGATTACAAAAGGCTTTGTCACATAGTCATCGGCTCCGATATTGAGTCCCATCACCTTGTCGTCCTCATCGGTCAGAGCCGAGCAAAATATCACCGGGGTGTTTTCTGTCTTCAGGTTGTTGCGGATGCGCTTGGCGAAGTCAAAGCCGCTCAGCTGGTCCATCATGATGTCGACCATGAAAAGCGAGTAGCTCGAAAGATCCATCTCCAGCGCTTCCTCGGCACTGTAGGCGCAGTCTACTTCATAACCTTCTTTTTCGAGATTGAATTTTAGAATCTCGCATAAAGCTTCCTCATCGTCTATTACCAGTATCTTTATTCTCATTGTTTTGTGATATTGCAGTTTGCAGCTATGTAAAAAGCTGTTTATGGTTTATTGTTTCAGTCCTTAAAGTTAAGGAAAATTATAGATATATCATGTTAAAGCATGTTAAACTACGGGGTGCTTTGAACTAATTCCTCTACTGCGCTGTTTCAATAGCGTAAATAGATTATTTGCACTGTGTTTTTTCATGGTAATAGATTTAAGGTTAAAAGATACACGGCTGTCGTGATGACAGCCGTTTCTTGTTTTAAGACCCGGCTCTAAAAATACATCACAGCCCCGTGATTGTCACAGGGCTGCATGCAGGACTTTATATCGGTATTCTTGTCTTTCGATTATTTTTCGGCTTCGGCTGATGCTGCTTCGGCTGCAGGCTCTTCCGCACTCTGAAGTTCTTGCGAGAATCTGGTAAATCCTGCGCCTAAAAGGATGTTGTACCAGCTGAACAGCTTGCGGATGTCATTGTTGTATACTCTTTCGCTGTCGAACTCAGGAAGGATTTCCGCGAAGTATTCTCTCATGGCCTTGTCGCTGCCAAACGACTTGATGTCGACCGGCTTCGCTTCTGTATGGGCATAAACCTTGTCAAGCACCTCGCCCAAGGGCATGTCGTCTTCTGTTGTGTATATGGCGATATCGCCGAGCGACATGACTTTGTCGCGGGCATATGCAGGGATACGTTTGCCGTCGGACAGTGATTCGACAATGAGCATGTTCTTACCCTGGCTTACAAGGCTATATAGACCGGCTTTGCCGGCGATTGATACTACTTTTCTGAGCATTTTCAGGATGTTTTTGGTTTTCTTCTGCAAATTTACAGTTTTTCTGCGATATATGCAAATGTGCGGTTCCGATTGGTCTTCGTTCAGGACTGACGGATGCCGTTGCGGAGATGTATGAGGCGCTGGTTGGAGCTGCCTCGGAACGGAAGTCCGGGGTCGCGCAGATTTTCCATATATGGCCCGTCGACAAGTACATCTATATATTGCAGCAGTGTCTTGTATGGCTCTTTGTCCATGATGTCCTCATAGATAAAGCCCGTGTAGCACCAGATGTTTCTGCCGGCGGCCTTGACTGCTCTTGCAAGTGGTATGAGGTTTTCCGCCTGATACATAGGGTCGCCTCCGCTGAAAGTGACATCGAAGCCGTTGTCGGCTATCCTTGCCAGCAGTTCGTCTATGCCGGTATCGGTACCCGATCCGAATGCCCATGTCGAAGGATTGTGACAGCCTGGGCAGTGGTGACGGCAGCCGGCGAAGTATATCGAAGTGCGCAGTCCCGGGCCGTCGACGGCTGTGCCGTCGATAATGCCGGCAACATTGAGTGTATGTCCGGAGCCGGAGTTATTCATGTACGATGCGGTCGTTGAGTTCGGCAAGTTTGGCGTGGTTCCATCTGTCGGTGGTGCCGACGAGGTATCCTGTGATGCGTTGCAGACGGTCGATGGCGCGGCTGCCGCAACGGGGGCATTCTTTCAAATCCTTGCTTGCGTCCTCATAGCCGCATTGCATGCAGCGGTTGCGGTTGTGGTTCACCGAACAGTAGCCGATGTTGTGTTCGTCCATGAGGTCTACAATTGATGCTATTGCTTCCGGATTGTGAGTGGCATCGCCGTCGATTTCCACGTAAAAGATGTGGCCGCCTCGGGTCAGTTCGTGGTATGGAGCCTCGATGCGCGCCTTATGGCGGGGAGAGCAGTGGAAGTATACGGGTACGTGATTGGAGTTGGTATAGTAATCGCGGTCGGTGATGCCGGGTATGACTCCGTAGGTCTTGCGGTCTTTGGCGGTGAATTTTCCGCTGAGGCCTTCTGCCGGTGTGGCGAGTACGGAGAAGTTGTGTTCGTATCGCTCGGAGTATTCGTTGGCGCGGCTGCGCATGTGACCCACAATTCTAAGCCCGAGCTGCTGCGACTCCTCGTCTTCGCCATGATGCTTGCCGGTAAGAGCCACCAGACATTCGGCAAGACCGATGAATCCTATTCCGAGAGTGCCGTGGTTTATTACCGGTTCGATTGTGTCTTCGGGAGAGAGGCTTTCGGCTCCGTTCCATAATTTTGACATCAGCAGCGGAAACTGTTTCGCGAGTGCCGTGCGCTGGAAATCGAAGCGGTCGCAAAGCTGACGCGCCGCTATGTCGAGCACATTATCAAGTCGGTGGAAGAATGCGTCGATGCGTTCTTCCTTGTCTTTTATGTTCATGCACTCTATGGCCAGACGCACGATATTGACTGTGGTAAAACTCAGGTTGCCGCGGCCGATTGATGTCTTTTCTCCGTAACGGTCCTCGAATACACGCGTACGGCAGCCCATGGTCGCCACTTCATAGTTGTAGCGGGCGGGGTCGTCGGCTCTCCATTTCTCGTGCTGGTTGAATGTCGCGTCGAGATTCACGAAATTCGGAAAGAAACGGCGTGCGGTCACTTTGCAGGCCAGCTGGTAAAGGTCGTGGTTGGGATCTTCGGGCAGATAGCTGACTCCGCGTTTCTTTTTCCATATCTGTATGGGGAATATAGCGGTAGCTCCGTTGCCCACGCCTTCATAGGTGGAGTTGAGCAGCTCGCGTATGATGCATCGGCCTTCCGCAGAGGTGTCTGTGCCGTAGTTTATGGATGAGAAAACCACCTGGTTGCCTCCGCGCGAATGGATGGTGTTCATGTTGTGGATGAATGCCTCCATAGCCTGATGCACGCGGCTGACTGTCCGGTTTATCGCGTGCTGGAGTACGCGCCGGTCTCCTTCCAGACCGTTCAGGTCTGTCTTGATATAGTCTTTGATTTCCGCATTGTACAAAGCACTGTAATCCTGACCGCTCAGCTGCTCGATGTTTTTGACTTCCTCAATGAACGAAGATCTTACAAACGGAGCCAGATAGAAGTCGAAAGCGGGTATCGCCTGACCTCCGTGCATTTCGTTCTGCGCTGTTTCCAGTGAGATGCAGCCGATGATGGAGGCTGTTTCGATTCGTTTTGCCGGACGGGATTCGCCATGACCGGCTATAAATCCATATTCAAGTATCCTGTCGAGCGGATGCTGTACGCATGTCAGACTCTTGGTGGGATAGTAGTCTGTGTCGTGGATATGTATGTAGTTGTGGCGTACTGCCTCCTTGGCTTCCGGTGAAATCAGATAATCGTCGACAAAAGGTTTGGTTGTCTCACTGGCGAATTTCATCATCATGCCGGCAGGAGAGTCGGTGTTCATGTTGGCGTTTTCGCGTGTGATGTCGTTGTTTTTTGCCTCGATGATTTCATGAAACATGTCGGTGGTCTTGGCTCGGCGTGCTATGCTGCGCTGGTCGCGGTAGGCGATATAGCGTTTGGCCACTTCCTTGCGCGGGGAGTTCATCAGCTCAAGCTCTACCATGTCCTGAATCTGTTCGACTGTCATGCGCTCGTTGCCCGCGAGAGATATTCTGACAGAGATTTTATTTATCAGATTCTCGTCTTCGCCCTGCTCGGTCTGGAGCATTGCTTTTCTAATGGCGGATTTTATTTTCTCTTCATTGAAGCCGACTATACGGCCATCGCGCTTCACTACAGTCTGTATCATTCGGTTGGGGGTATTTGGGTGGTTTATTGCGCCGGAACGCGAGTGCAAAACTACGAAATATTATCCATACGGGCAAAGTTTTTTGAAAATAAAATTGGCAAAAGTTTTCTGTTTTGGAAAACTTTTGCCAATTGAAATTTTTATAATAGTCTTGTAATCAGGCTAATTTGTTTTTATTTTGGAAAACTATCTCGGGAAGGGCGGTGGGGTAGGTTGCTCGGAGGGAGAAGATTCGCCGTTTTCACCGTTTTCCGGGGTGTCGCTGTCGCGTTCATCCTTGCGTCCGTCTTTTTCAGTCGTCGCGTTCTCGGTTTTTCCAAGAATCTCTTCTGTCCGGGATGCCCATTTTCTGGGACCGAAAATGCGTTCGGCGTCTTCAGTGAATATAACTTCCCGCTTGATGAGCAGGTCGGCCAGCTCATGATGCTCGTTTGCATATTTGGTCAGTATGTCCTTGGCCCGTTGATATTGTTCCGATATGATGCGCGACACTTCCTCGTCGATAATCTTGGCTCGTTCGTTGCTGTACGGCTTGCTGAATCCGTAGTCTTGTCCGGTGCTGTCGTAGTAGCAGAGATTAGGCAGTCTGTCGCTCATGCCGTAATACACCACCATGGCGTAGGCCTGTTTGGTGACACGTTCGAGGTCGTTGGCGGCACCGGTGCTGACATGCCCGAGGAAGAGCTCTTCAGCCGCGCGTCCGCCGAGAAGCGAACAGAGTTGGTCGAGCAGAGCCTCGGTGGGTGTAATCTGACGCTCTTCCGGCAGATACCAGGCCGCACCGAGCGCTTTTCCGCGAGGAACGATTGTGACTTTTACCAGCGGGTTGGCATAACGAAGATTCCAAGATACGGCGGCATGTCCGGCTTCATGCACGGCGATGGCGCGTTTTTCTTCGTCGGTCGTTATCTTAGTCCGCTTTTCAAGGCCGCCGATAATGCGGTCGACAGCGGCTATGAAGTCTTCGCGAGTGACTTCCTTCTTGTTGTTTCTGGCAGCAATCAGAGCGGCCTCGTTGCATACGTTGGCTATGTCGGCGCCGCAGAACCCGGGAGTCTGACGTGCGAGCAGCTCTATGTCGAGGTCTGGAGTGGTCTTTATGTTGCGCAGATGTACCTTGAATATGTCGACACGTTCGTTGAGATCGGGCAGGTCTACATAAATCTGGCGGTCAAATCGTCCGGCACGCAGCAGCGCCTTGTCGAGGATGTCTGCCCGGTTTGTGGCTGCCAGAATAATGACTCCGCTGTTCGAGCCGAATCCGTCCATTTCCGTAAGCAGCTGGTTGAGGGTGTTTTCGCGTTCGTCGTTGCTGCCCATGTTCGGGTTGCGTCCGCGGGCGCGGCCTACGGCATCGATTTCATCGATAAACACAATACAGGGCGCTTTCTCTTTTGCCTGACGGAAAAGGTCGCGGACGCGCGATGCACCTACACCTACGAACATTTCCACAAAATCAGAGCCTGACATGGAGAAGAACGGCACATTCGCTTCTCCGGCAACTGCTTTTGCCAGCAGTGTCTTGCCTGTGCCGGGAGGGCCTACAAGGAGAGCGCCCTTGGGAATTTTGCCTCCAAGATCAGTGTATCGTTTGGGATTTTTCAGGAACTCCACGATTTCTTCTACTTCTGTCTTGGCTTCAGCCTGCCCGGCCACATCCTTGAATGTGACTTTAACTGAGTTGTTCTTGTCGAAAAGCGCGGCTTTGGATTTACCCACGCTGAATACACCGCCGCCGGCACCGCCTCCGCTCGACATCCGTCGCATTATCCATATCCATACCGCGATAAGCAGTATCATGGGGCCGAAAGCCCACAGAAGGCTGTTGAGCTGGATGCTTTTTTCGTATTTCAAGCGTCCGCTGAAACATCCTTGCGCACGCCAGTAG
>CAMWUD010000107.1 GCA_947177365.1 uncultured Porphyromonadaceae bacterium
CATCCATATTGTGTCGAAAAATATTTGCAAATATACAAAAAAAGCAGTACTTTTGCACTGCATTTTTCGCATGCACCCATAGTTCAATGGATAGAATAACGGATTCCGGTTCCGTCGATTGGGGTTCGACTCCCCATGGGTGTACAAAAATCGCCGCCTGAATCATTTGTTTCGGGCGGCGATTTTCGTTTATCACGGAGTGGAGGCATCCCTGCCTCCACAATTCAAAAGAGAAACCGGAGTGGAGGCATCCTTGCCTCCACAGTTCATGGGTGAAATCGTCACCGCGCTTCGTCCGACGAGAGTGTCTCGTCGAGATAGCTGCGCTGTTTCGGCTGCGGGGGCGCGGACTTGGGTCGGGCGCTTTTGCGGCGGCGTCCTGCCGAATCGCAGCGCTCCCGGGGCTTCGCCTTGACTGCCGCCGTGTCTGCCTTCTCCTTCAGCAGCAGGTCCAGACTGTCGGCCTTGGCACTGAAGGCACTGTCGGCAGCCTGTGCGGCCGACACCGAAGCTTTGGACGGATGCCGCCCGCACCACGTGATAAGCCCCGACATCAGCAGGGCGGCAATCAGCACACATGCCGCTACCGTCTCTCCCGAAGTGAAGTGCCGCCGTCCGCTCATATCTCCACGAAATTAGAAATCAGAATCAGCGCTATCATCAGCGGAGCCAGATAGCGTATCAGCGCCAGCACCACCGCATGACTACGGCTTCGGCGTGTTCCGTAGTTTGTAAGTTCGTCGCGCAGCAGGTTTTTGGGCGCGAACCAGCCCATATAGACACAGACTCCGATCGACACCAGCGGCAACAGTATGTTTGTGGCGAAATTGTCGAGGAAGTCGAATATCGTACGCCCGAAGATGGTCAGCGTCGACAGCGAGCCGAACGAAAGCGAACACAAGGCGCTCAGTCCCACCAGCGGCAACAATACGGCCAGTGTGGCCTTTATCCGGCTCAGATGCAGCCGGTCCTGCATGAACGCTATGGTGACTTCGGCAATGGACACACAGCTGGTGAGAGCCGCCACGAGCAGCAGCACGAAGAACAGAGTCGACCACAGCCACGGCGCCGGAAGGTTGGCGAAGACTTCGGGGAGAGTGACGAATATCAGTGTGGCTCCCCGCAATTCATGGTCGGCGAGTCCGAACGATGTCACCGCCGGGAATATTATGAAACCCATCATCACTGCCACCAGCAGCGACATCATGGCCACGATGCCCGAAGTCTTTCCCAACTTGGTATCGGCGGGGTAATATGCCGAATAGGTTATGAGTATGCCCATGCCCAGACTCAGCGAGAAGAATGTCTGGCCGAGTGCGCTTACAAGCACCGAGGGTGTGATTTTGCTGAAATCGGGCCGAAGGAAAAATTCGAGTCCTTCGCCGGCGCCGGGCAGTGTGAGTGTCACCGCACAGAGTGCGAGCAGTATCACGAAAAGCACCGGCATCAGTACGTTGCTCAAGCGCTCTATGCCCTTCTGGACTCCCCACATCAGCACTCCGATGTTGATGGCTATCATGCCGTATGTGGCCAGCAGCGGAGTGCTGTCGCTGCAGATGTATCCGGTCATCTTCTGCTGGAAATAGCCGTCGGCCGCCGACGTACTCTGAAGAGCCTGCACCCCTTCATAAAGTCCGCCGTCGATGGATTCTATCAGATATATCAATGTCCAGCCGGCCACCACCATATAGAATGTGAGTATCAGATAGGAGGCTATTATCGACACAGCGCCCACGCCCCACCAGCCGGTGTGCGGCGACAGCCGCTGGAAGGTGCCCACGGCATCGCTGCGCCCCGCCCTGCCGAGCGAGAATTCGGCCAGCATCACAGGTATGCCCAGCAATATCGTGCAGGCTATATACACAATCAGGAAAGCGGCTCCGCCGTTGGCCTGTGTCTCGGCGGGGAAACGCCATACATTGCCCAGTCCGACGGCTGAGCCTACGGTGGCCATCACAAGGCCGATTTTCGAGGAGAAGTTTGTCTTTTCTGACATAGGATAAGATGTTTAGATCCGCCATGCCGATGCTGCTTTTTCAAAGACTCCGCCCCGACGGCATGCGACTTCATGAAACAGCCTAAAACACCAGTGCGCTGAGCCGGTGCTCGAGGTCGGTACTGCTCAGACGGGTGTAGAGCTTGCCACGGTGGGCCAGCGATATCCGCCCGGTTTCTTCCGATACCACCACAGCCGCTGCGTCGCAGGCCTGTGCGATACCGAGCGCCGAACGGTGACGAAGTCCGAGCGAGCGGGGCACATCGCTGTCGTGGCTCACCGGCAGAATGCAGCCGGCCGAGGCCAGACGTCCGTGGGCTACAATCAGAGCGCCGTCGTGGAGCGGTGAGTTTTTGAAAAAGATGTTCTCGATAAGGCGCGTGTTGATTTTCGCGTCAATGATGTCGCCGGTTTTCTCATAGTCGTCGAGCGGCATCGTTTGTTCTATAACAATCAAAGCGCCCGTTTTGCTTTTTGACATTGACATACAAGCGTAGACTATGGCCATAATCCACTCGTGTTTTTTGTCGTCTTCCTCATGATGATGGTGAAATATGGTGCGCAGGAAGCGCCACCTGCGGTGCGAACCCATCTCTACGAGGAAGCGCTTGATCTGGTCCTGGAACAGTATGACCAGTATCAGCAGACCGATCGACATGAATTTGTCGAGGATGGAGCCTATCAGGCGCATGCCGAATATCTCGCTGGCAAACACCCACAGTATGGTGAAGGCCATCACGCCGTAGAATATGTTGATGGTGCCCGACTCTTTCATCAGCCGGTAGACATAGTACAGCAGCAGGGCCACCAGGAGTATGTCTATTATGTCTTTTATTCCGAAGTCTATCATAGCCGGATGTGTTTGTCAGAATTTCTGCATGGCGCAATATATCTCCACCGCCTGACGGGCCGCTTCGACATCGTGTACTCTCAGTATGGCGGCGCCACGGTCAAGTGCGAGCATGTTCACGGCGGTGGTGCCGTTGAGCGCCTCGCTGCTGTCTATGCCGAGCAGACGGCTTATCATCGACTTGCGCGATACTCCGGCCAGAACCGGACGGCCAAGCATGCCGAAGGTGTCGAGTTCACGGAGCATACGGTAGTTCTGCTCCAATGTCTTGCTGAATCCGAAGCCCGGGTCGACTATCACGTCGCAGACTCCGAGCAGCGACAGGCGGTGAAGCCGCGCGCTGAGCTCGCTGATGACATCGGCGGTCACATCGCTGTAGTCGCAGTGCTGCTGCATGTCGGCGGGTGTGCCGCGCATGTGCATCAGTATATATGGTACTTTCAGACGCGCCACTGTCGGAAACATCTCCGCATCGAGTGTACCTCCCGAGATGTCGTTGATTATGTCCGCGCCCCACTCTGTCACCGCTTTTTCGGCCACCCGCGCACGGAATGTATCGACACTCACCGGAACATCGGCGCTGACCGAGCGTATGGCCTCAAGTGCCTCCCGCAGCCTGCGGCACTCTTCGTCCTCGCTTACATCGCCGGCGCCAGGACGCGATGAGTATGCGCCCAGATCAAGCATGTCGGCGCCCTGGTCGAGCATCAGCCGGGCACGGTCGGCGACAGCAGCCTGCCCGGCAGCGCGCGAGCCGGCGTAAAACGAGTCTGGAGTGGCGTTTATTATACCCATAACGGCAGGCCGGTCGTATTCGACCAGTCTGCCGTTTATATTCAGAGAGAAGGGGTTCATCAGCGGTTGGCTCGTTTTCGTTCGATTTCGTCAAGTATGATTTTGCGCAGTCGCAGATGGTGCGGCGTCACTTCCACATATTCGTCTTCCTTGATATATTCCAGAGCTTCCTCCAGCGAGAACACCACCGGCGGCACAATTCTGGCCTTGTCGTCGGCACCGGAAGCACGCATGTTGGTGAGCTTTTTCGACTTCGTCACATTCACCACAATGTCGTTGTCCTTGGCATTTTCGCCCACCACCTGTCCGGCGTATACTTCTTCCTGCGGGAATATGAAGAACTTGCCTCGGTCCTGAAGTTTGTCGATTGCATAGGCATAGGCCGTACCTGCCTCAAGGGCTATGAGCGAGCCGTTGGTACGGCGCTCGATGTCGCCCTTCCAGGGCTGGTAGTCCAGGAAGCGGTGAGCCATGATGGCCTCGCCTGCCGATGCGGTGAGCACGTTGTTTCGCAGTCCGATGATGCCGCGCGACGGAATCTGGAATTCCATGTGCACACGGTCGTTCTGCGTGGTCATCGAAAGCAGCTCGCCTTTGCGGCGTGTCACCATATCGATGATTTTCGATGAGTATTCATCGGTGACATTTACAGTGAGCAGCTCTATCGGTTCGCATTTTACACCGTCTATTTCCTTGATAATCACCTGCGGCTGGCCAACCTGCAGTTCATAGCCTTCGCGGCGCATGGTCTCGATGAGCACCGACAGATGGAGCACGCCGCGACCGAAGACCGTCCATACGTCCTCGTGGTCGGCCTTGGATACACGCAACGCCAGGTTGCGGTCAAGCTCTTTTGTGAGGCGGTCGCCGATATGGCGCGAAGTCACGAATTTGCCGTCGCGGCCGAAGAAGGGGCTGTCGTTGATAGTGAATGTCATCGACATTGTAGGCTCGTCGATTGCAATGCGCGGCAGCGGCTCGGGATTTTCGATAGCGGCCACGGTATCGCCGATTTCAAAACCGTCGATTCCTACCAGCGCGCAGATGTCGCCGCTCTTCACCGACTCGACTTTCTTGCGGCCCATTCCCTCGAAAGTGTGGAGTTCCTTGATGCGCTGCTTCACAACCGAACCGTCCTTCTTGCAGAGGGCTATGTCCATGCCCTCGCGCAGTTCGCCACGATGGACACGGCCTATGGCTATACGTCCGACATAGCTCGAAAAGTCCAGCGATGTGATAAGCATCTGGGCATCGCCCTCATATACTGTAGGTTCGGGTATATATTCTATAATGGCATCGAGCAAAGGCAGAATATTGTCTGTCGGCTGCTGCCAGTCGGTACTCATCCAACCCTCCTTGGCGGAGCCGTAGATGGTGGGGAAGTCGAGCTGGTCTTCAGTGGCATCGAGATTGAACATCAGGTCGAACACCATCTCCTGCACCTCGTCGGGACGGCAGTTGGGCTTGTCGACCTTGTTTATTACCACTACAGGCTTGAGTCCCATCTGAATGGCCTTCTGAAGCACGAAACGCGTCTGAGGCATCGGCCCCTCGAAAGCATCCACCAGCAGCAGACATCCGTCGGCCATGTTGAGCACACGCTCCACTTCTCCACCGAAGTCGGCGTGTCCCGGAGTATCAATGATATTTATCTTATATCCTTTGTAGTTTATTGATACGTTTTTTGAAAGAATCGTAATGCCTCGCTCACGTTCTAGGTCATTGTTGTCGAGAATAAGTTCACCGGCATTCTGGTTCTCACGGAAGAGATTGCCGGCCAGCAGCATCTTGTCGACGACAGTTGTCTTGCCGTGGTCGACGTGTGCTATGATTGCAATGTTTCTGATTTTTTGCATATATCGATATATGATCTTATGGCTATGAAACGCCCGTGGCGTTTTGCGACTGCAAAGTTACGCAGAATTTTTCATTCCGGGCGTATCCATTGCCAAAAAAGCGCCCGGCGGATTTGCAAGTCTCACAGATTATTCCGAAATTCGCACAGATTAAATACTTACTCCATGAATAAACTTCTGAAACTGGCCGTGGCGTCATGCGCCGCGCTCTTGAGCCTGCAGTCGCAGGCCGCCGGCACCTCGGTGAAGCATCCCGACTGGAGCCGCAATGCTGTAATCTATGAAATCAATACCCGGCAATACACTCCCGAGGGTACATTCGATGCCTTTGCCGAACATCTGCCGCGACTCCGGCAGCTCGGCGCAGACATTCTGTGGTTCATGCCTATACACCCGATTTCGGAGGTCAACCGCAAAGGCACTCTCGGCAGCTATTATGCCGTGAAAGACTACACCGGAGTGAACCCGGAATTCGGCAATCTCGAATCGTTTAAAGCCACTGTCGACAAAGCCCACCAGCTCGGCATGAAGGTGATAATCGACTGGGTTCCCAATCACACCGGCTGCGACAACGCCTGGACTGTGGAGCACCACGACTGGTTCGCACGCGATGACAAAGGCCAGATGTACGGTCCCTTCGACTGGTCGGATGTATTCCAGCTCGACTACAACAACCCGCAGATGCGCCAGGCCATGATCGATGCCATGCTCTTCTGGGTAAAGGAAATAGGTATCGACGGTTTCCGCTGCGATGTGGCCGGACGCGTACCCGTCGATTTCTGGGATGAATGCCGCCGCCAGCTTGAGGCTGCCAAAGGCGAAGGCCAACTGTTCATGCTGGCCGAAGCCACCGAACCGGAGCTGCTCAACAACGCCTTCGACATGGACTACAACTGGCCAATGAAAGACCTTCAGAACGCCATCGCATCCACTCTCGGCGAATATGCTTATGTGAGAGACGGCCAGGACCAGCCCGAAAGGCTGCCCGTTAAAAACGCCTCCGACATCAAATTGTTGCTCGATGAACAGGCCGCTCAGTATCCTGCCGGCTCATACATGATGAACATGGTCACCAATCATGACCTCAACTCATGGGAAGGCACCGAATACGAACGCTACGGCAACTATCTGCCTGCCATGACCGTACTGAGCTATATCCTGCCGGGCATGCCACTGATATATACCGGTCAGGAGGTGCAGCTCGACCGTGCGCTGGAATTTTTCGAAAAAGACCCTGTCATGGAATTCTCGGCACTGAAACAACCGGGCTCACGAGCCTCTCAATGGACAGCGATGCTTCAGAATCTCAACACATTCAAGCACGACTATCCTCAGCTTGCCGCCGGCATCGACAACACCGAGGTGGCAGCGTCGGCCAATCCGTCGGAGCATCTTGTTATCATCCGCAAGCCGGTTGATGGTAGAACGGAATCTGTCATAGGCCTCATGAATCTCGGTAAACAGCCAATGGACATCAGCTCGTACACAGCAAAAGCCAAGGCATCTGCCGCCTATGGCCGTGCCGGACTCATGGCACTTCCTGAGTCACTTGCACCCGGCGAAGCCGCAATCATTGTCTGCGAGTAACATAATATTTACAAGCTCAGAAAAGCCGGTCTCCGCTCTGGAGGCCGGCTTTTTTTATAGATACCCGGGGGGGGAGGCCCGGAGTGGAGGCTCGGAGTGGAGGCATCCCTGCCTCCACACAAGTCTGACAGGTCAGACAAGTCCGACATCTTCATTATTGCCCATGCTCTGATGTGGAGGCAGGGATGCCTCCACTCCGCCCCCCTGCCTTTGCGCTTTTGAGTGCTCAGAGTTCTCGGAGTTCTCAGAGCTCTCGGAGTGCTCATAGTGCTCAGAGTTTTCCGAGGTCTCAGAGTTCTCAGAGTGCTCAGAGTGCTCAGAGTTCTCAGAGTTCTCGGAGTCCCCGGAGTTCTCAGAGTACTCGGAGTGCTCCGAGTTCTCAGAGCTCTCAGAGTTCTCAGAGTTCTCAGAGTTCTCGGAGTGCTCTGAGTGCTCTGAGTCCTCTGAGTCCTCCGAGTTCTCCGAGTTCTCAGAGTGCAAAAAAAAGCGCCTCTCAGATTGCTCTGAAAGGCGCTTAA
>CAMWUD010000108.1 GCA_947177365.1 uncultured Porphyromonadaceae bacterium
GCGGCGAAATATGCCGTTGCATCGGCACGGCATGGACGCGGACGCCTTCGCGTGTAGCCACGCGCTCCAGTTCCTCACCGGGTGAAGACACCGCCACAACCTCATAGCCCTCGTCCTGCCGGAGTTCGCGAAGCAAATCCTTGCAGAAGACGTCAAGCGACAAAGGTATGGTGGATGTACGAATGATTTTAGTTTTCATGCTCAATCTTATATTGCTGAGGACCTTTCTTCGGAGGCGGACAAAGCAGCAGCCAGTCTATCTCGCCGGACTCGATACGTCCTTTAAGTTTAGCCTCGAATCCCGGAATGTCGTCATTGAGGATTCGACGAATAGGCTGGATAATATTTTTCAGCGTATACACACCTGCGGGCACTTTCGCTACAAGAGCCTTAAGTTCCTTTTCAAAATCATCATACTCGGAGATTGGCTTCTCAGAAAGACGCTCGAAATCATCTGCAATGACAAAAAGATTGGTCAGAATTCCGTTGACAATCGACAGTGCTACTTTCAGTTCATCGCGTCCGTATTTTTTCAATACATGAATAGAGTCATTACCGATAAACCGTATGGCATGCAGACGGTTACGGTCGTTTTTAGTGATAATGCCCTGCGAAGTGAGCTTGTTGATTTTGACCTCAAGTGTCTTTCCTTCAATCTTCAGATGCGAGCAGACCGATTCCACCACAGCCCGGAATCCGGCTCCGGCCAGACGGTCAAGACCATGGTTCATCGCCTCCACGGCCTCACGATACACATCCCGGATGGTGTGGGGGATAGCCCAGCTGAATATTGGATTAATCCAATCCTTGTCGAACGGGAAGCATGAAATTTCGGGTATATAATCATAAATGCCGGGCTGAACTTCATCGAAATTATACTCAGTGTATACTTCGCGATGGAAAGCGACAGCATCGCAGCCACAGCATTTTACAACAGAGTAAGTGGCCTCTTCCCAATAGTCGCCGTCATTATCTGTACTGACCTTATGGGAAAACAGAAATTCGTGATTCGTATCATGTCCGCACCAGCGGCAGTAACTCTTCTTTTGTCTGTGGGGCATTTCCTTGCTTTTTTCCTGTTTTTAGTCTATTAGACCGTTGTTCTGAAATCCGCTAAATTGAGCATAGGAATATCTCCGGAAGAATTGCCATAAGCATACACTACATACTTATCTATGTCGGGTATATTCGATATAATCCTTCTCACCTTTTCTTCTCCATTGCAATTCGGGGTAGAAAATCGCCCTGTCAGATTATCGGATTCATTCCTTGCTATCATTGTGCCTATTATATTGTCATGATTTATACCATGTGACTTAGCCCAAGGCCAAATCCATTCAGGAGCACTTGCAGATACAATATATACTTTATGACCCGATTTAACGTGCCAGTCAAGCTTCAATACAAGCTTTTCTCTCTCTATTGAGACTAATCGAGTAGAAAATGTACTGCAATACTTCAGAAATTCATCATAATGCATTCCTCGGTATAGTGAAGAAAAAAGATGTTGTTTTGCTGTGCCACCATTACATACTTTTAGCTTCCACAAACATAGCCAGAAGAAATTTTTTACGATTCCAATAGTTAACGCCCTATTTCCGACAGTATGTCGTGCAAACTCTATAAACGAATCTTTTTTTGTCAGAGTACCATCGAAATCAAATAAAGCTAAAGTTTCTTTTTTCATCAACTCCTACTAATGAGAATTACACCAATTATAATGACCACAAGGCCAATTACCCTTAACAGACGCAATGGTTCGTCAAGAATAAGCCATCCTAATATAAAGGTAAAAACGTATCCCAGACTGACCATTGGATATGCTTTTGACAGCTCCAGCTCCGACAATACTTTTAGCCAAAACAACAGACTCAGTCCATAGCATGCAGTTCCGGCAAGAAAACGATAGTCAGAGACTATTCGTGTTATGCCCTGCACAGACATCAGTGCGGATTCTCCTTGCACCGATAATTTTAACAGCAACTGTGCAAAAGCCCCCAATGCAATACTCAATAACGCAAACACATAAACCATGGTCTCAAAAGTATATGATTAATGCAAATGTCATAATCCATCCCATCAGGCAGAGTTGAATGAATCTGTCGCGAAGAAGTATCCTTGTCGGGCTGCCGCTATTTGTAAACACTACTGCCAACTGTATATACCTCAACAATCCGATTAATACAAATATCGACGATACATAGACAAGATTGGAATTGAAACGCATCACAACTTCAGGCGATACTGTATACATAATATAACTAACGAGCATAACAGTAGCGACCAGAGTGGTGGCTTGATTCATAAATTCAAGATTATAGCGGTCAATATTATGTCTCATTTTTTTTCCGGTTTGTTGAAAGAGCATTATATCATCACGCCTTTTAGACAATGAGAGAAATAAAGCCAACAGAAATGTCATTATTATTATCCAATGACTTATAAAGATAGATGTGGATGTTCCACCAATTACAACTCTTAAAACGAAACCAATAGATATTATTACAACATCAACCAATGCCACCCTTTTCAAATTGAAACAATAAGCATAATTCATTACAAGGTATGCGCCAATGACAATAGCAGAATTTTGCATAGACGAGGTTGGCAAAACAAATAAAATTCCGACAGAAGCCAATGACAGCACAGACATCAACAGAATACACGTGCTCTTGCCAATTTCTCCGGAAGCCACCGGACGATGACATTTTATAGGATGCTGGCGGTCTGCGTCCGCATCAATATAATCGTTAAGACAGTATATCGCACTTGATGCCAGACAAAACGAGAGCAATGCCACCAGAGCATCGATTGCTAATTGTCCATTCAATATATTTCCGCTAAAGAACAGCGGAAGCATTACAAACAGGTTCTTAACCCATTGGTTTGGTCTGCAAAGCTTGATTATTGATTTAGTGTTCATTGTAAAACGTTGATTTATATAAAGGGTAAAAGCATCCGGTAAATACCGAAATAAAAATAGTATATAATGCTTGAATTAAATAATCCTTCCAGCGATGGACGTGTGAATGTAATACCTATACACAAAGCCAAAAGAGTCAGAACAAATCTGCCTGGCAACCATAAAAAGAATATTTTTATAGTCGTCTTTTCAATGATTTTATTATAACTGTGACAAAACATATTTACATACTCGCTTTCATTCAGTACAAGCCAGATTAATAATGATGACATCATCCAATATATAGCCAGTCGCGCTATGTCACAGCTGAGTACTGTAAACATTGGCAACAGGCAGGTAAACTGAAAAACAATAATGCCCACCAAACCACATATTTTATCTGAACTCATTCTCTTGGAGGTAAATGCCATAAGCATTGCTACAGTCATGTATGGTATAAAAATATAATAAAACAGGGTAAATACCGCACGAGGTACTTTTACCGAACCTATTATATCCATCTCGCTGAAGTTCCAACTAAAATGCATTTTAAACACTTCTCCGGAATTCTGTCCAATAAATCGTAACAGATATGGCGTGTCTCCATTCTCAAAGGCCTGAGGAGCATAAGATGCAGCTCTTTCCAAAGTAGCGGATAACGCATCCTGAGAACCGCTGAATATACAGCATAGAATAAATACCAAAATACACGGAAGCCAATATACTATTGATTTAAACAGACTTTCGACTCTTATTCGTGTTATAATTATCAAGGCCGGCACGGAAAAAAAGAATGTCGATTCATGCAGTAGTAATGCGAATGCCATTATCAGATTCCCGCCGATAATCCATTTTTTTAAATCTGTTCGGCGATACATTATCAGAGTCACTGCAAGCAACAGCAGTTCAAGATAATCTCTCCGAAATGTTATTAAGTGATTTATTAGAATTCCACCCAGAGTACAACCAAGAATTAATACATTCAGCGCATATCCTCGTTTCAAAAACAATTTGATTACAATCCAAGCCAGACAAATATAAGACAGAATGCAACATGTATTAATAAATACAACTGCAGGAATATGGAAATTCTCTTGAAAGAAGAATATAATTTCTCCGCCAAGCCCCCGTCTTAAAAAGCCACCCCCATAATTGAATAAGAAATCAGGGATACTTATATTATGCCACCCTTCTGCCATATCAACAAATACATTATGAAGTGTATTTGCTGTTAATATTATATATATACTTAAAAAGAGGATATTATACCACTTGTTGGATACGCTTTTGTCAAATCCCACAGCGATGAATTTAAGTTATCAGAATAATGATTTATTGATTTCGGGTCAGGAGCCTGAATAGAATGCAATGCCTACAAGCGAATATACTTCAGCAGAAACGAAGCCAGACGTTTGCTGTAATGCCGGATTCTGCCTTTTGGACTTTTACGCAGTCCGGCTGCTATATCATAGGCCCGCTCTGCGTCCAGACGGACACAGAAAGTATTCATGTTGCCGTCCTTGAAATATTTGTCATCCTTGAACTCGGCAAAGCAGGAATATACCGGGTCTGACATCTCCTCTATTATCTTCCTGATATTCTCCTCCCTCTCAGATGGATAATATTCTGCGAGCTGAACGATATGCGAAGCAAGGCAGTTGGCGAGTTCTATCACCGAAGTTTTGATAGCCCTGTCAAAGTTTAATTTCTTGGCAAAATCAATTTTCTTCCTGAACAGAACCTTACTTGACGAAAGAAAGTTAGGCTGGAATTTCGCAGTCACGCCACCCCAGCGATAGAACACAGTGGGTTTATCGCTCATGTAAAACGATTGCGCGTTATGGTAAAGCTGCATGCTCAAAGCGAGGTCGGCTCCGAATTTCAATCCGGATTTAGTCAAATCCGGTGTAAACAGCTTTCTGTCGAACAAGGCACCCCACATTGTAACCGGCACTATATTCACACCGAAGTATGAGATAAACAATTCGTCTTTTTCCTTTCCGTCAATTATACGGTTGCAGAATTCCGAATCAAGAGGACACAAGTGCTTAATGCCAAGGCGCGATGAAAATACGCGCCAATTGGGCGTGTATACTATATCCACCTTTTTGCGTTCGGCAATACCAACCATGGTTTCAATCGCATCCGGTGCGAACCAGTCATCGCTGTCAAGGAAAGCAAAGTAATCACCGGTAGCTACCTCAATGCCTGAAAATCGGGCATAGTCCTCGCCTTCATTCTTCTGCTTGTCCACTACTTTGACCCGCTTGTCGAGTCGCGCAAACTTCTGTATAATCTGAAGTGTATTGTCAGTCGAACAGTCGTTTACTAAAATGATTTCAATGTGTCTATAGCTCTGGTCAAGAATCGAACGGACAGTCTTGTCCAGAAACACAGCGGCATTATATGCCGGCACAATTATGGATACTTTGGGATTCATATGGTATTGAATAGATTAATCCAGCGTTTACAGATATTGTCCATTGAGAAATCGGCGACCTTCTTTTTAGCTTCCTCGGCCATCTGCAGCCGCAGGTTTTCATTGTCCATCATCCGGCTACAGGCTTCTGCAAATGCTTTCTCATCAAGATCCGGCACAATCATGCCGTTGACTTCGTGTTCGATTATATCGTGGAAAGCCGCAGAATTGTCAAAAACCACCGGCACACAGCCATGTGCCATGGCTTCAAGCAGAACCATTCCAAAACCCTCGCTATACGAAGGAAATATAAAAATGCGGGAAGTACTGTAATATGGAAACGGATTGGCGTTTCCGGTAATAGTAATGCGCTGTAGCTTGTATTTCTTAATGCGACGTTCCAACAGCGGACGGTCAATGCCATCGCCGACCAATACCAACTGCCAGTCGGGATGACTTTGGCTGAGCCTGCGCCAAATCCGGGGCAACGCAAATATATTCTTGGGATTCTGAGCCATTCGGCCACACCACATAATAGTCTTACTGGCGTTGTGCTCTCCGGAATAAATCTCATCACCGGCAGCATTAGGTATGGCAGCCAGCAGTTTGTCGGGGATATTGTATCTGAGTCCGATTTCACGGGCGTACTCATCACAGAGGAACACAAGCTTGTCGACAGCCCACTTGTCGCGCAAATTTGCATAAGATTTACGAGTCCGCATGCTGCGCCTCAGTCCGTTCAAAGCAAAAGCAATGCTTTGCAGGCTATAGCCCGGATTGTGGAAACTGACCACCTCCAACAGACTTCGCGTAAGATGTTTCTGGTAGGGGTGCGTATGGAAGCAACGGATAAGCCGAATATTCCGGTCTATGGCAGGATGAGTGAGATAACTCTCTCCATATTGGTCAATAAGAATCGCTATCTTATTGTCATGAAGGAAGCGGTTTACAAAAGCCGACTTTTCCTCATCACTGACATTCTGCGGAATCAAAGCATCCGCATCCTTTCCGCGTGAACACAAATTGAATACATTCATGCCACGGTCGCGGAAGGCCCGGCACAGATTGAATGTGACCCGCTCCACACCGCCAATTGTAGGCACCGGCATCGCATGAGTATAAAAACAGATATTCATATTGACTGGTTGTATATTCGGGAATATGCTTCGGCCATCTGTGCGATGTCGAATTTATCGGCACGCCGGCGGCAGGTATCCGCCACTGATTTGTACCGTTCTTCTGAATCCTCAAGTCTCATAATTTCAGCGGCAAGTGCCTCGCTGTCTTCGTGCGGGAACAGTATGCCATAGCCTTTGACAACCTCGCGCAGGCCGTCCACGTCCGATGCAATGAACGGCTTGCCCACACTCATGCCCTCGACCGACGACAGCGACAGACCCTCGAAATGCGATGACATCACCACATAATCCGCCGCATGCAGCAGTTCGGCCACATCGCTGCGGACACCAAGAAAATGAACTCGCTCCGATAATCCAAGTTCTGCCGTCAGCGAGGCGAACTCCCCGCAACGGACGCCATCGCCTATCAGGAACAGGTGAAAGTTCTCCGGCAGATGCGAGAGCGCCTTTATAACAGTGGGCTGGTCTTTCTCCCAGCGGAAACCGGCCACCATGACAATCTTCCGGCTTCTGGGTGCCATCCGTTCAAGCTCGCCGCTTGATGATGCCGATGAAAACTTCTCAACATCAACCCCATTGTTTATGGTGCATATGTTTTCACCGTCACCTATAAAGGCTCTGAGATTTTCCTCGCCTTTGTCGGATATGCACACAACCTTCTCATATCGGCTGTACATCCAGCGATCGAGCCGGGCATACCATTTCCAGCTGCGGCGTCGGTTGGAACCTCCATGCTCGGTTGTGAAGAGCCTTGTGCGGCAGAACAACGAGCCTATGGCCGCAAAAAGCTGAGGTGCAGTGTTGTGCGTATGCACAATATCATATCTGCGCAAATAAGGCAGCAGACGGAAAAAATTCAGAGGAGAGTATACCGACCGCTTACGTCCGAGTTCATGGATACGGATGCCATTCTCCTTTGCTGCAGCCTTGAAAGGAGTTTCCACACCATCAAAAAGAAGAAGCTCCACCTCATGCCCGGCATCCCTGAGCCGTGGCAGCAGGTCGACCATCAGTTTCTCGGCGCCACCTGTACGCAGCGAAGTGATTACATGCAGAATTTTCATCTGAAATTCATTTTAGCCTTGGCCTTGACTTTCCGTCTGATTTGCAGATACCACAGGAAGCCCGCCGGAC
>CAMWUD010000109.1 GCA_947177365.1 uncultured Porphyromonadaceae bacterium
CCCTGAATTTTTTACCGTCTCTCGACCCGACCATCAAATTGAGCCTGGCCCATTTTTCCTGTTGCCTTCTGTAGCGCTCAGCTTCGGCGACAAGCTGTTCTATCTGCTGTTGGTTGCGTTCGTTCTGCCGTAGCTCGTCATCTATTGCACCTATACGTCGGCTCAATGTCTCGCGTTTTTCTTCAATCTCCTCGATTTGGCCTTGCAGCTGTTCCAGGTCGCATTCCTCATCCGACATA
Source organism: uncultured Porphyromonadaceae bacterium (assembly GCA_947177365.1). GTDB lineage: Bacteria > Bacteroidota > Bacteroidia > Bacteroidales > Muribaculaceae > CAG-873. The sequence continues at coordinate 240 of CAMWUD010000109.1, forward strand.
GGATTCTTGTCAAGGTGTCTGTTGTACTCCTCTGTCCATGTATCACGCTCTATCAGTCCGTCAAGCAGTTGTTGCATAGATGTGTCGAGGTCGGCAATTTCTCCCTGAGGCGTCTTGGGCAAAACATCTGAAAGCCGGTTGCAACGTTGGATTATGCTGTTTTTCTTTACATCAAGCGACTGTATGCGCAATTCCGCCAGTTCGATTTCCCGGGTCACGGAGGTGAACTCGTCTGTTGTATGTCTGTATTCAGCTGTTCTTGCAACCAGAAGCGGTATCATGCTGTTTCGGTCGAGGTCAAGCACTTTTCCCCAGCATTCGTCAGAGAAAGTTTGTTTCAAGAAGCATTCTATACTATTTATCTCATAGTGTAATGATTCAGCCATACGCTTGTCGCTGTCAATTCCGCTTTTTATTTGTGAAAGCGACTCAGCGGAATCAAATACTTTTTTCCGGGTGTTTTCAACGAGTGAGCTATCAGATTTTAGCTTTTTTCGCAGATTTTCAGTCGTGTTGCTCAGTCGGACACCCTCTTCAAGCAGGTGCTTCATCTCGCCCAGACGGGCATCACACTCAATCTGTATTTTCATCAGAGCTGCTGTTGCCGACACAAGCTTGTCAATGCCGAGATTCTCGAGGTCTGAAGTCAGCTTAAAGCGATTCGCGACCAATACATCCGAACGCTTTTTAAGCTCTGTCTCAAACCGGTGTATTTCATTACGCATCACCATTCTTGCCGCACTCGCCTCATCAAGTGTCCGCCGAGCCTCCTTCAATCTGCATTCAGCATCGGCATGTGCTTTCTCGACCGGATATATATTCCGCTCATATACCTCCTTGTCCGAAGGCAAAGAAGACTCTATGACCCGCAGACAGACCGGACACATGTCTCCCGTCTGAAGCTTGTGGCGACAGGATTCAACCCATTGTTCGCCTTGCTGCCGGACTATATCATATGTCTTGCGAAGTGTCGCCTCGGCTTCCGCATAAGCTTTCTCTGTCGCCTGAAGGCCGACTAACTCTTTTTCCAGCCGCTCAAGTCCGGCCTGTTTATCTTTAAGTGCGGCTCTATCTCTTTCAAAAGCAGTGGTCTCGGCTTTCAACTGCTCGAGCCGCTCCTGCAGCCTGTCAACTTCAGCCTTACGGACATTCAGGGCATTCCGGCGGTCATACAGTTCCGGAAGGCGCTTCGATGCAAGCTCCTGTTCATGCTCGGCAAGCTGCTTCTCTGTGACCGACATTACACCGCATGCATCATCGAAAGCCTGAATATATTCTTTATGCTTTTCTGAATTTATCCGAAGAGCTTCTTCTTTCTTACTTACCAGACCGGATATATCGGCGACTTGCGACGCAAGTCCGGTCTGCCTGCGTATACGTTCGATGATTCCGGCAGAATTATCAAGGACGTCCTTCACAGGAATATATGAATCAAGTTTTAGCTTTAGCTCCGATTGACGTTCAGACCGGAGTTTCGCCTTGCTACGGAGACACTCCACAGCACCGGTAAGAATTGAATACTCATCCGAGATGGCCCTCTCGGTCTTGAAGCCTGCAAGTTTATCTCTCAGACGGAAGCATTCACGTAGCCACTCGCGCTTTTTTATCGCCGAATCATATTTGCCACGAAGTGCATTCAGACAGTCTGTGGCATCTTTGCGCTCTGCATGGAGTCTGGCGACTGCCTCCTTGTCGAGTATGCCTATTTGTTTTATTCTGTCAAGAATGATATTGTACTTCTCCTGATGCTCCTTGCTCAGATTGAAGATAGTCTCTCCTATCCGGCTGAAACTCTTCACCCCGGTTATCTTCTCCAGAATAATCGATTTCTGGTCATCGCTGCTGTTCAGAAAACGTGAGAATTCACCCTGCGCGAGCATACTCGTGCGACAGAACTGTTCAAAATCAAGACCTACAATGCGTTGTATCTGAGCCTTGATGTCATTTTCCTTACGCCAGCTTTCCGTAGCCGTAAGATCGGTAAGTATATGCTGACTTGGCTGCAGACGTCCATTGGCTTTGTCGCGTGAACGACGCACAGTCCATTCGGCCTCATATTCATGGCTGTCGTTTCCGACAAAGACAAGACGTACGGAACCTTTGCCGGTAGCTCGTCTGAGGAAATTCCGGCAATCGTTCACACCTAAGCTCCGCTCGTCATAGTCATCGACAAAACCACCCATGTCACTGTTTTTCATTCGTGGCGCCATATTGTACAGAGCCAGACATATGGCATCAAGAACAGTTGTCTTGCCGCTGCCCGTACGACCTGTAATCAGAAATACCTCACAGTCGGAAAGCGGTTTTGCGTCAAAGTCAATTTCTGCATCCTCAATAGATGCTATATTATGTATGATGAGTCGTTTTAGCTTCATATCTTATGACAGATGTCTACGACATCATTAAACAAACTTTTAAGCTCGTCGTCAAACGGCAGACCCCGTTCGGCAGCATACCGTTCGGCTATCTCTATAGGGCTGAGTTGCCTGAACTCTTCCACTCTGAGTCCGCGCTGCGTCGTTGCGGCTGTATTCGTCTCGCCCTTTATCAGGTTCACGACACAGAATTTGGCTTTTTTGTCCTTACACAGCATGGCCGCTTCCGATGTGGCTACAGGCGACAGAAGCTCATCTGCCTTCACATTCAGCCTTATATACACATCCTTGTCCGCCGGATACTCTTCAAGAAGACTTCTTACTTCCGGCCAACTTGCCGGTGCACCGGACGGAATGTCCTCAAACTTTATGAGTGGTTGAATCTCCTCCATTCTCAACTCCGGCACAGAGCCTCGCTCCACTGTCGCTATAGTTACACCATGATGATACTTCTCATCAAAACTCATTGGTATCGGACTGCCGGAATAGCGGGCACGTCCGTCACTTCCGGCTAAGGTCTGTGGCCGATGGATATGTCCCAAGGCAAGGTAATCATACCCTCGCCCGAAGTCGGCAAGCGACATACTTTCAATGCCTCCGATAATTTCCATGCCGCCATCCGGTCTGTCGCAGCGGTGTCCCTCATACAGGCTGCCTATTACAGTGGTGTGAGCCGCTATGACCACAGGCAACCCATCTGTATTTCTGGAGTCTATCTCCTCCAATAGCCCGGCGTACAGATTTTCAGGTGTATTGCGGGTATAAGAGTACGGCACAGCAGCGACAAAGCATTTACCGGGGTATTCTAAAATGAAATCGTCCGGCGGACTGTTGCGCCCTATTCGTCCAAGAATCACAACCCCGAGCTGTTTCAACGGAGCATGGTATGCCTCAAGTCGAGACGGACTGTCATGGTTGCCGGCTATCGCCACGATATCCATGTCCGGAGCTGTTTTCCGCAAGGCTACAAGCGTGTCGGCCCAAAGGCGCTGGGATTGCGCCGATGGCTGCGATGTGTCGAAAATATCTCCACATATAAGCATCAGGTCGGGCTGTTCCCGACCTGCAATTTCAACAACCGACTCAAGCATCTCAGCCTGTTCGCGGTCACGTTCGTAATCATAGATGGTATGGCCGAGATGCCAGTCGCCGGTATGCAGTATTTTCATAAAAATGGATTGGACATGCGCTCCTGACCTATTGTTGTGGATTCTCCATGACCGCTCAGCACAACTGTGTCATCGGGCAGCGTCAGCAACCCTTTTCTAATCGCCCTGACCAGAACTTCCTGGTTGCCTCCTTCAAGATCCGTTCTGCCTATAGAACCCTTGAAGAGCGAGTCGCCGACTATTACAAACTTCTGTTGCGGGCAGTACAATGCAATGCCACCCGGAGAATGTCCGGGAATATGGATTACATTCAGTACACTATCGCCAATGCCGATGGTATCCCCGTCGGTGAGCGGGCGCGCGATGTCCAGCCCCTCCTTGCAGTTATTGATGCCAAAACGGCGGCATTGCTCAGGAAGAGACTGACCCAGCGGAGCATCGGAGGCATGCGCCGAAACGCCGACTCCATATTTATCGTGCAAAAATTTCGCTCCGAAACAGTGGTCCAGATGCATATGCGTGTTTATCACAGCGGTCAAACGCAGGCCATTGTCGGAAATAAACGATTCAACGGCTTTGTTTTCCTCATCATAATACATGCCGGGGTCTACGATGACAGCATCCTTGCTCTGTTCATCATAGACAATATAAGTGTTTTCCTGAAAAGGATTCAGTACAAATCGGGTGATTTTTAGCATAACTCAATTTTATCCAAATGGAACATATACCACCTTCTTGGTATCGAACTGTGGCTCGCTGAAAAATTCATTCACATTATATTCTATTACCGGCTGCCTGATACCCTTCGATTCCTCGCTGAGATCTCCGCCTTTCAGCACCACAAGGCCATTCGCGTATGTATTTCCGGCGCGTTCGGGACTTACATTCCGGCTGATTATCCGCACCAGTTCATTCAACGGCATTACAGCACGGCTCACCACATAATTGAACTTTTCATGACATTCTCCGGCATCGCCATGCTGGAATGTCACATTTTTCAGACCGATTTCCGCTGCAATCTCTGATGCTACCCGGAGTCTCTTTCCAATCCTGTCTATCAGATGAAATCGGCATTGCGGATAAACTATTGCGAGCGGAATACCGGGAAATCCTCCACCCGTGCCGATATCCATTATTCTTGTGTCGGTTTCAAGAGGCCCGAGAAACTCTGCTATTGCAAGTGAGTGCAGGACATGATTGGGATACAGATTCTGAATGTCCTTGCGCGAGATTACATTGATTGCGGAGTTCCAATGAGTATAAAGCGGCCCGAGCTGCTCGAATTGCATAATCTGCAATTGAGTCAGGTTCGGAAAATATTTTTTTATGGTCTGCATCTGTGTTGGGAATTAATTTTTTCAAAGTTACTAATTTTTTTTCATCCTGCGATACATTTGTGCCGATTTATTTAGACCTGGCTCACGGCTCTATGATTAACAAACAATAAAATTACACAAAACGCGTTACTTATATTATGCAAATAGGCAAATACAATACCCTCACTGTGGCACGCCGGGTGGATTTCGGCGTATACCTCAGCGATCAGGACAGCGGCGCGGAAGTGCTGCTGCCCGCAAGATATGTTCCGGAAGACCTGAACATCGGCGACTCAATAAAGGTTTTCGTCTACAACGATTCGGAAGACCGTCCGGTTGCGACTACTGAAACTCCTTATGCCCAGGTTGGCGAATTCGCCTTCCTGCAGGTTATGGATGTGAATAAAATCGGTGCTTTCCTCGACTGGGGCATACCCCAGAAGCATTTGCTCGTGCCTTTCTCTGAGCAAAAAGTCAAGATGCGTCCTGGCGGAATATATCTCGTATACGTGTATCTCGACCATGAAACCAGACGGGTTGTGGCCACAGCCAAAATACACAAATATCTTGGCAATATACCCCCGGATTACCGGCCGGGCCAGAAGGTAAGAGCTTTGGTATACCAGCATTCCGACCTCGGATATAAAGCCGTGGTCGACAATCTGTTCGACGGCTTGTTTTATCAGAACGAACTTACCCGTCCGCTTGAGATTGAAGAAGTGGTTGAAGCTTTTGTGAAACACGTCCGGCCTGACGGGAAGATAGACCTCAGCCTTCCGGGTGCCGCACTCGACCGCACGCAAGCCCTTGCCGATGAAATTTCAAAGCGCATGCGTCAGAACGGAGGCAGCCTTCAGCTGTGCGACAGCAGTTCGCCCGAAGCGATACGCGATACATTCGGCTGCTCCAAAAAAGACTTCAAACGTGCCATAAGCTATCTCTATAAAAGACATTTAATCGAGCTATTGCCTGACGGAATAAGAGAAGCTTGAACACCCATTCAGACCACAATTCTAAAGATAGCAATACATAAAACAAATCATGAGAATCTACAACCTCCTTTTCTCTGCCGGACTCGTAGCTGTGGCCGGCATGACAGCCGGAGCGGCCACACCAAATGCGGCGCATCTCAAAAACGCCGACTCTGATGTGATACTGCATGCGTGGACATGGTCGTTCGACAACATCGCAAAGCACATGAAGGAAATAGCCGAAGCCGGCTATGACTACGTACAGACATCTCCTGCCCAGGCTTGTTATATCGGAGATGGCGGCGGCATGGCTTTGTTTTCTGATGAGAATTCAACAGAAAAAGGCAAATGGTACTACTATTATCAGCCTACCGACTGGACAATAGGCAACTACATGCTTGGCGACCGCAATGCTTTCCGCAATATGTGCGACAGCGCGTACAAGTACAATGTAAAAGTCATTGTCGATGTACTCCCCAACCACACCGCCATAGACCACAAGGCTGTGCTTCCAGGTCTTGACAATGCTGTGGGCGGACATGAAAACCTGTTCCATGCCAACGGATTCACTCCGATACGCAACTATAATGACCGCCTGCAGTGCACTACAGGAGAAATGGGCGGTCTTCCTGATGTAAATACCGAAAATCCGGACTTCCAGAAGTATTATCTGCAATATGTCAACGACCTGATCAATCTTGGCGCCAGAGGTTTCCGCTATGATACGGCAAAACATATCGGTCTGCCTTCGGATCCGCTGGATCCCAAAGTAGAGGAAGCCGGCCTTACAAATGACTTCTGGGATGTAGCCACCGGACGCAAGGCTGTAAAAGGTCTTTCGATGATGATGCCGGACAGTATCTTCATCTATGGCGAAGTGCTGCAGGACAAGAACACCAAGGAGACCGAGTATGCCGAGTATATGGACCAGACAGCAAGCGGCTACGGACATATATTGCGTCATGTACTGGAAACCGGCGACACCCGTGTCGAGAATCTCGCAGACTGGCAGCACCCTGTCAGCCCCAAACACCTTGTCACTTGGGTAGAAAGTCACGATACTTATTGCAATGCCCATGAATCCGCCGGTCTGACCGATGAGCAGATCCGTACCGGATGGGTATTCCTTGCATCGCGCAGCGGAGGACGTCCGCTTTTCTATAGCCGACCGGCCGGAAGTACCCGCGAGAACTACTGGGGCAACAACCGCATAGGAGAAATCGGCAATGACGAGTTCCGTCATCCGGAAGTCGTGGCCGCCAACCGTTTCCGCGAAAACATGAGCGGCAAGGCAGAACAGCTTTTCTTCAGCGAAAACGGAAGTGTGGCGGAAGTTGCGCGAGGAAATGCCGGAGCTGCTTTGGTCAACTTCAGCAGCAAGGAGCAGAAAATCAAGATTGACACCACCCTCCCCGACGGCCAGTACACCGATGCCGTAAGTGGCAGCAAGTTCAATATCAAGAAATCAAAGATAGAAGGACGTCTCGCTCCATACTCTACATATATACTTTATGCAGAATAAGAGCCGGTTCGACAATAAATAAAAGCAGGCGCGGCAATGCCGCGCCTGCTTTTAAT
>CAMWUD010000110.1 GCA_947177365.1 uncultured Porphyromonadaceae bacterium
ATTCTTGTCACAACAAAGACCGCCAGCACCAAGGACCGCGTTTCTGTTAAGTATGACAACAACTTCTCATGGAGTCGTGCGACAGTACTTCCTACGTTTGCTAAACTGACTGATAATATCACACAGGCTCTTCAGTCGGCAAAACGTGGAAATGGTGCCATGGAGACAGAAGTTGGCAAACAACGGTATGAGCAGCTGTATCTGTGGGCTGAGAAATGGGAAAGAGCACATGGCAACAATCTCTATTCCGATTTTGTGAATCTTCAGCCATATGTTGATGAAAACAATATCGGTGACTACTATGTGACCCCGGAAGGCAAATGGTTTACATATGCTCAGTGGGGAAATGATGCGATCTTTAATAATGCAGCACCGTCGCAGAAGCATAATATCAGCCTTGAAGGTACAAGCGGAAAGACACAGTATCGTGCCTCATTCGGCTTTGACAGCAAACAAGGTCTTTTGAAAGCGGCGCCTGACCAGATGAAGCGTTATATGGCCAGCATGAGTGTATCGACCGAAATCTTTAAGTTCCTCAAGGCCGGTGCCCGCTTCAACTTCTCGCAGCGAGAATATACCGATCCAAATACCATCCGCAATACCTATCAGTACTTCTGGCGTTGGAATACAGCCGAGCAGGTATTCGGCTATGCCGAGCACGATGGAAAGATGCTGTATTTCCATAACCCGATGTCTGACCGTCTGCTGGCTCATACCGACAAGCAGACAAGCAACCAGACCCGTATGCAGGCATGGATGCTTGCCACAATCATACCGGACCTTACTGTTCAGGCTGATTTTACATACGACTTGCGTACTTCCGGTGAAAACGATGCATATGTACCACAGACAACATGGAATACCTGGACTCAGGATGCATTCACGGAATTTACCAGTCCTACACAGGAGTCCTCTTTTGTGCGTCGTGACGAGCGTCGTTATACCCGCTGGACTGCGAATGCCTTTGCCACCTATGCCAAGACATTCAACATGGATCACAATCTGAAAGTAATGGCAGGCTTCTCTGCAGACCGCTATACATATGATTATTTCCGCATTCTCCGTCGTGGTGTGATTGACTATGACCTTGCCAACCTCGCTCTCACAAACGGTACAAACTTCACCACAGCCGCAGAAGCCAACCGCCACGCTACAGCAGGTTTCTTCGGTCGTGTCAACTACGATTACAAAGGTATTTACCTGATTGAAGCCAATGGCCGTTATGACGGTTCAAGCTCCTTCCCCCAGAATAAGCAGTGGGCTTTCTTCCCCTCGGTATCCGCCGGTTACCGTTTCTCGGAGGAAGGTTATTTCAAGCCGCTCAAGAGCTGGTGGAGCAATGGTAAGCTTCGTGCATCTTATGGCCATATCGGCAATGAAAATGTAGGTGCGAATGCCTTTATCTCAACAATCGCTCCTGTAACGAACAGCTATTGGCTCAATGCTCAGGGGCTGTTGATGTCTCAGTTTGCAACTCCGACTCTGGTGTCATCTGATCTGACTTGGGAACGAGTTATTACAACCGATGTAGGTCTTGACCTCGGTTTCTTCAATAATGGTCTTACCTTAGGATTCGACTGGTATCAGCGCGAAACTACCGATATGCTTGCACGTGGTGAAGAGCTTCCTTCAGTACTTGGTGCCGCAGCTCCTCTTACAAATGCTGGAACACTCCGTACTCGTGGCTGGGAACTATCTATTGGCTGGAATCACAGCTTCGGTGACGCTCAGGTATATGCAACATTCAATATCGGCGATGCCGTAACCAAGATTACCAAGTGGAGCGACAACAAGAACCTCTATCAGGCAGTTCCCGGCAGCTATGACCTTACCCGTTATCATGAAGGCCAGACACTTGGTGAGATTTACGGTTTTGAATTCGACCGTTTCTTTGAGGAAAGTGACTTTACTGGAAAGAAAGGCAACCAGTGGATTTATGCTCCCGGTGTGGCTGACCAGACTGCGCTTCAGACAAATGCGAACTTTGTATACGGCCCCGGTGATGTCAAATTCAAAGATCAAGACGGAGACAACAAAATTACTGTCGGAGATGGAACAGTTGACAACCATGGCGACGTAAAGGTTATCGGCAACATGCTTCCCCGCTACGAATACTCATTCCGTATCGGTGGCGCATGGAAGGGATTTGATGTCGATTTCTTCTTCCAGGGTGTAGGCAAGCGCGACATGTGGTATATGAGTTCGTTCATATTCCCGATGGCTCAGAGCAACGGTACTGCAACATTCGATCACCAGCTGGACTGCAACTGGATTGAATACAACGCAGACAACGTGGCGGTAGCTTATCATGTCGACCAGAACAACTTCTATCCCAATCCTTATGGAGGCGGTTTCGGTTTTGCCGGTCTGAACAACAATATGCTTGGTCAGGGTACTTACAACTTCCTGCCCTCAGACCGCTATCTTCTTAATATGGCGTATCTCCGTATGAAGAATATAACTTTCGGTTATACTCTTCCGATAGACATCACCAAGAAAGCTCTTATCCAGAGAGCACGCATCTATTTCAGTACCGAGAATCCCTTCTTCATCTATAACGGTGCTGGCCGTTACAAGATGGATGCCGAAATGAACGGTTCTGACGGTGGCGGCATGGGCGTTGCTGCTTACGGACGCCACAACCCGATGATGAAGTCCTACTCGTTCGGTATACAAGTAACATTCTAATCTAAACCGTAACATGACAATGAAAAAATCACTTATATACGGTATGCTCGCTGTAGTCGGAGCATCGCTTACCGGCTGCAACGACTTTCTGGACGACAACCGTTGGCCGCTGGATAAGCAGAGTAATAATCCTGCCTACTGGAGTAACTCTGTGAACGTCCAGGGTCAGATTGACCAGATCTATAACAACTTCTATGGCTATGGCAATGCCGCAGGCCGTAACGGCACTTTTTACTTCCAGAGCCTTAGCGATGACCAGGTAGGTATCTGGGGTTCGTCTGTGGAGTTTAACACATGGAACAATCTGCAGACTCCCGGTACAGCATCGGTATGGAACTCGACATATCAAGAAATCCGTCATATCAATTCCATTATCGAAGGTGTGGAGAGCGGCTCTCTGGCAGAAGATGTGGATGGCAAGAATTTCATCGGAATCGCCAAAATGAACCGCGCATGGCAGTACTATGACCTTGTACGCCATTATGGAGATGTGCCTTTGGTGCTGACTGTACTTGACCCTGTAGACCATGCCGCGCTTTATGGTCCGCGTACTCCTCGCAACGAGGTGATGGATCAGGCTTTGGAGGACATCGAATATGCAATCAAGAATATCACTACTGCAAGTTCGAAGATTGCATTCAGCCGAGATCTTGCGTACGCTATCAAAGCTGAAATCTGTCTGTATGAAGCTTCAATGGCAAAGTATCACCAGAAAGACAATGCAAGAGCTACTAAGTTCTACGGTGAGGTTGTCAAGGCTTGTGAAGCGTTGATGGCCGGTGGCTATGACCTTGAGCCTGAGTATGGAACGATATATAACTCTGTATGGGAAGCAACCGGTGGTATCCCCTCACTGCAGGCAAGCCCGGAAGTTATTTTCATGAAGGGATATAAAATCAGTGTTCTGCAGCATTCGCTCGTCAAGTATACCAATATTGGTGAGATTCTTGGCATGAGCAAGGATGCGTTCGATTCTTATCTCTTCCTTGACGGCAAACCGATGTCGATGCAGGAAGACAAGAACGATGAAGGTGTCATACCTGTATACCATATTACACGTGAAGACGGAACTGTTGATGAAGTGGAAGGGCAGCTTAATATCAAGCATTGTCTTGCAGCCCGTGACAAACGTCTTTCAGCTACAATCGATACATGTGTGTTCTATGAAGGATACTCATGGGCACGTCCCGTGAATGGTGCCGATATGGCGTCAAAGTCAGGTTATGGTGTCAAGAAGTTCTACCAGCCCAATTTTACTTATGAAGAAGCCACTACCGATGGCCGCAACTATACTTGCGCCCCGCTTTACTGGCTTGCTGAAATCTACCTGGCGTATGCTGAGGCCAAGGCTGAACTCGGAACAATCAGCGATAACGATTTGAATATCTCTATCAATAAGTTGTACGAACGTGCCGGTCTTCCCAAGCAGACTGTAGCGGGTCTTAGCGCCATGAACGACCCCGCGAACAACATGGGCGTAAGCAGCCTCCTTTGGGAAATCCGTCGCTGCCGCCGTTGTGAGCTGATGTTCGACAAGGGGCAGCGTTATTGGGATTTGGTGCGCTGGCACAACCTTGATATTCTTGACAATACCAAGTATCCTAATGTTACTTTGGGTGCAAACGTTAAAAATTCAAAGTCTGACCATACTGTAAAAACAAGTGGGGTTTACATGGATTTCTACAAAGGTGCACAGCGTGTGTTCACAGATCGTGAATATCTGTTCCCGCTCGGTGTTGACCAGCTCAATCTCAATCCAGAGCTTACGCAGAATCCTGGCTGGGAAAGACCATCCAAGTAATTTGATATTTCTGATATATAAGGCAGGCCGAGCTACACGTTCGGCCTGCTTTGTTTCCGTACGAAAATAGTAAATATTGTTCTCGTTTGTGTGCAAAATTAGCGCTATGTAAGAAGAATGGGGTAGCATCTCTTATAAAGAAAGAATAATTTGAGAATTTTAGAAAAAATCTTGCATAATTCAAAAATTATGACTAACTTGCGATTGTGATAATAAACCAGTTTTTTAACCCTTTAATCTAAAATTTATGAAACGATTGTATACGCGAGGCCTTTGAGTGATCTGACTCCGTATAAATTCATGGACGTGCCGGATTATTTTGCCAAGGCCGACAATGAACCATGTCTTAATCAAGACTATATACTTGGTGCGACAAACGAAAGTGCGATTGCCACTGCAAAGAATGGAATACCAAATGGACTTGTACCCGGCTGGAACGGGTTCGATTTTCAGGTTTCACGATACGCCGATGATTTGACAGACTGTGATTTCAAGATAGCCGCGTATACAACCAACGTTATCAAGTCGAGTTTCATAGGCACATTGAATCTCAGCACTACCGGAACCATCACTTCAACAACTGTGCCGGTAACTACATCCGAGACCAAGTATAACGGTCTGGCTTCATTTGCCGGGTCAAAAGCTACAAAAGTAATTGACAAGATGTTGTCGATTGGAGAAGGCTCGGGAGCCGGCATCAGTATTGGCAAGTCTATCTTGAATATTGCGGAGGGCGTGCTGACTAAAGATGTCGGTGGAATCGTGAAAGCCGGCTTTGATCTGTTGTTTGGTCGTACGACAGTGACACAGACAACGTACAGCACTACATCGGATGTTCGTCTTAGCTCAGAAGGGGAATTGGAACTCAGTGGCTTGTCATCGTGGCAGACAACGAGCGATGTGCCGATAATCAGTTTTAATCTCAAAAAAATACTTGCAGCGCAAACACGGCTTGTGGCGGAAATAAAACCTCCGTATGTTGTTCCGCAGTCGATTTCTGCCGGAGGTATAACTATAGGTGGACAAGCGAAGAAGGAACTTAAAGGTCTGGGCGTATGGACGCTTAAGGAGATTCCTACGCTACACTGGGATGTCGTAAAGCAGATGAAGGTTGATAAAGTTGAAGACGAAGGTGGTGATATTCTCATTACCGGTTCTTCAGATTGTCCGACTATATCGAAATATGATTTGGAACTTGAACTAAATCCTTATCTGTCGCCGTGGATTAAAGATAAGAAGATTTCTGTGAGTTTTATAGGTTATTCATCGGGAAGCGGATTGCCAAACGAATATAATTGCATGAATCTTAGTTCAGGCAACTTTATTTTTAGCGATTCATATAAGTCGTTATATCAGCTGTCTAAAAAAGCATCTTTTGTAGCATTTTACGGTACAGGCTCAGATTTTTATCGATTTGACGAAAATAACAAGCCGGCAATCTATGTCAGATGGAATCTTCCTGTGAAATACCAGATTGTTGCATTGGTTAAGGTTGATTTGGTTGTTTCGTATAATGGCAATTCTTTTACTGTTTCGGAGTCTCGTGTATATCCGACAAAATCGGTCATCAATACGTCTGCGATTAAAACTAATCTTCCGGGAACTTTGGTACTTGATAATTCAAATACATGGTTGAGTAAATGTGTCTTTCAGTAGGAGATGCGTGTATGAAACCCGATGTTTCAAAAAAGAGGATTTAAATTGACTGCATGAATTTCTAAAAGAAGAATACGAGTTGAGACGATTCGTCTCAACTCGTATTCTTCTTCTAAGACCGGTTCTTAATGTCGACCCGACTCTGTATCAATCAATGTTCTGAACGTTCAGTCCCTCCATGATTTCAGACTCATCTTTTATATCCTTGTACATCAGCCAGTGATAAACGAGGTCTTTGCCTTGCGATACGGTATAGGCCTGGACGAATATCCAGCCACGCTGCCCCATGTAGTTCATTGCGGCAACCATGCTGTTGAATTTGATGTCCTTGCCGTTTTCGTCCTGTATCTTGTGTCCTTTGAAAAAGGATTGCGGCTGCCCCAGGTCTATCATGACTTTTACATTCTTGTTCAGACCGAGGAGGTTCGTGTTAAAGCCCAGAAGTTCGGCGTAAACCCGTGTGGTTCCGGATTCGTTTTGGCTTTGCGCATAAGTGCTTACACCTAAGGCAAGCGCCAATATGAGTAGAATGAATTTTAACTTTCTCATATCTGAGTAATTTGATGGTTGGAAAGGTGCCAAGTCTCACGCGGTTGCATTTTAGCCTCGTATGAATACCATAAAGGAGTCTTCATCCATGTCGACATGACGCAGGTGGAAGGAGTTTTCCTTTACATCGCTTAAAATGTAGCTTTTGTATTCTGAGCCATCAGTATACAAAAGGTTGAGATATAGCTTTCCGTAAGAGTATGAGAATGTATATAGACGATCCTGTGCACCGTACATCTTGGTAGATGTGGTATGACGTAGCGATCCGTAGACTTTTATTGCTCCAACGGTTTTAGGTTCGCTGTACGGACTGAAATCGAAACCTACGGTAACAGTATTGCCTGTAACCATGTATTTGTATGAAAAATAGCCATTCAGCTTTTTAGCTGCGTTCTCGATGGCGTTTTCGGCTGGAGGAGTTGGCTCATCGTTTGAGCAGGCTGCCATAAATACCATAAGGCAGACCATGGTTAGATGCAGAATTCTTTTCATAATGTGAAGAATTTAGGGTTAAGTGATATTGCAAAGATAGACATAAATATATTATTATGCAAGAAAAATGCAAGAAAATTTACTGTGGGCTATCATTTTTTACAATCCGGCCTATTTGGTGACTTTCGCTTGATGATAGCGACAAGGGTGTACATGATGGTAATACCTCTTGCCTTCTTAAATAGACGTTAGTTGTGTTTTGATTTTTGTTTTGGCAATATTTGGGTTAATTTGGAGATTAAAATCTGAAATATTTTGATATTATTTTGGCGGCACCACAAATAATAACTATCTTTGCAATATCAAAGCCACACATGATGATACAGGAGCTGAAAATAAAAAATTTCAAGTCCTTCCGTGACGAAGTTGAACTAAGTTTCG
>CAMWUD010000111.1 GCA_947177365.1 uncultured Porphyromonadaceae bacterium
CTCCGGAATCGTGTCGATAACGGCTTCCGATGATGCAGCCGAAACACTCTTCACTATCAGCGGTATCCGTGTGGACCGCGAGAACGCAGCCCCCGGCATCTACATCCTCCGCAAGGGTGCATCCGTCTCTAAAATAATTATCAAATAAATACATTCATGAAAACAAGACTACTCACATTGTCTCTCGCCATGGCGGGCGCAATGACGGCTATAGCCGCCGACGTGTCGGTCAACGCCTATCCGCCGCTTCTGGAACCCCGGGAAGCAGCAGCTCCCAAGGCAATGCGCGCACCACTCAACCAGACCGCCAAAAAGGGTCTGAAAGTGTTCGGATACACCGGGGTGGACTACTACCGTAACCGCAGTTTCTGCAACTACTACTCCGGTCTGTACGAACTTGAACGACTCAATACCATCGCCACCGATGAGGAAATCGCACAGTATTCCGTGCCTGACTTGCTGCGTATGGACGCCGGCGCATACAACCATGACGACGGATACTACTATGCCTACCGTGTCAAGGGCTACAGCCTGGGAATCATCCGCGATGACAAGTGGATGAAGGTCGACCCGAAGACCGGCGAATGGTCGCACGTCTACGACTATAGCGCCACCGACGAGAAGGCGCACGCCAAATTCCCGCTCTACGACATGGCTTACTCCATCTACGACAGCGAAATGTACGGACTGGTGCAGAGCACTACCGCAGTCAAGAGCCGCCTCGCTATAATCAACCTCTCGACAGGTCTGCCATATGACTTCACCGACCTTGACGAATACTATTTCGCCATCTCTTTCGACTATGAGGGAACCCTCTATGGAGTTCGCTGGAAATACGACAAAGACGGTAAGGTAAGCGGCACACTGCTCGACACGTTCGACAAAGACTTCAATGTCGCATCCTCCCGCGAGCTCCGCGTCAACAATGCGGCATGGCCCGGCTACTATCAGCACGGACTTGACTTCGACTATACGACCGGCGACCTCATCTGGTCGGCCACCGATACCGAAGGCAACCAGAAGATGGTGCGCATCAATCCCGACACCGCCGAGACCGAACTCCTCGGAAGCATCGGATTCAATGAGACTTTCCTCGGTCTTCACGTGCCTTATCAGACTGCGGACTCCCGCACGGCTCCGGCACGTGCCGACAATCTCTCGTTCACTGTCGATGAAAACGGCGAGAATTCAGTGACAATCTCATGGACAAACCCCTCGACTCTCTGGAACCGCTCCGAAATGACCGACCTGCAGAGCGTGAAACTTTACCGCGACAGTCAGGACGGCAATCCCATCACCACGCTTGACGCTACCGGCAAGGAAGGACAGCCGATGTCCTATGTTGATACCGAAGCCGCCCAAGGCATACACACCTACTACATAGTGCCCGTCAATCCCCAGGGCAACGGTATCTCCAACTCCGTCGAGGCCTTCGTCGGCAAGGACACTCCCGGAGCTGTAAGCGATGTCACACTTGAGACTCTTGACGAGGGCAAGAGCGTACGCATCAAATGGAACGTACCGGCAATAGGCGACAGTGAAGGATGGTTCGACACATCCTCGCTCAGCTACAAAGTAACCCGTCTTCCCGACAACAAGGTAGTGGCCGAGAATCTCAAGCTCCGCACAGTCACAGACCGCAACATCGAGGAAGCTATGTTCTACAGCTACGTCATCACACCCGGCAATGCCCAGGGCGAGGGCACTCCCTTCACCACCGAAGGTATCCTGGCCGGCGCAAGCGTGCGCATCCCCTTCGCCTCCGACATCGACAACATCAACGAAGCCAACCGCTTCACTTCGTTCGACATGTACGGCTCACGCGGTCTTTACGAGTTCAGCGGCAGCAATACCTCTGCCCGTCCAGGAGGAAACGCTTTGAGATACAACACCCAGCCAACCAACAATACAACCCTTGCCACTCCTCCGCTCAACGTCACCGAAGGCAAGACCTACCGCGTGGTCTGGAAATTCGCCATCGGACGTTACGGAGCCGGAATGAGGGAATATTTCCATCACTTCCGTGTCGTAGGCGGTGATCAGCTTTCACCCTCCGCGATGACTCTGATCGAGGACTTCGACAACTTCAGCACTTCCCGCACCGATGAGGCTTTTGAAATCGAATCGTTCTTCCAGGCTCCTGTTTCGGGCGACTATTATGTAGGTCTGACCTGCGCCTCGACTATCGCGGACTGGTCAGCTCTCCAGCCATGGATCTACATTCTCGGCTTCGAAATCACCGAAGTATATGACAACGACCTTGCTGTCGTATCTGTCGACACTCCCGGATTCATCTCCAGCACTACCGACAACAGAATCCGTGTGAAGGTACGCAACATGGGTCTCAACGAGCAGTCCGACTATACAGTATCGGTAGGCATCTCCCGTCTTGACGGCACATTCCTCCCCTTCGCCACCACTTCGGATGTACCTGCGCTCAAGAGCCGTGAATCGGCCGACATCGAAGTGGTTGGATTCGCCAAGGATGCCTTCGATGTCCAGGATCTGGTAGGACGTGTCGAACTGGCCGGTGACCAGAATGCAGCCAACAACACTTCCGACTTCTATGAGGTACACTTCTTCGAAGGGGATGCGTTCAATTACCGCGCCGATGATGAATACTCCCGCTGGATTTCCACATGGCTTCCCTTCCGCATCTACGACCAGTACTCCGCATCCCAGACATACTACACCGGCGACATGCTCGGCCTTGACGAGGATTACAATACAATCACCGGTCTCGCATGGGTCTACAATTCACCTGTCGATATCACATTCGACAATCTGCAGATCTGGCTCGCAGCCTCAGACCGCGATGTATTCCAGACCAGCGCCTGGGATACTAAAGACAACAAACTTGTATATGACGGTCCGCTTTCAATCCCGGCAGGCGACAATCTCTTCATGAGTGTGACGCTCGACGATTCTTTCGGAATCTATGAGTATGACAATCTTCTTGTGACTGTATTCGCTACAGAATCCGGAAACACAGGCAACCAGAACTTCCCGCTTCAGTTCCACGTATGGAACAACGGTAATGCCAATATCAACTCTTCCGACGGCCGCTACCACTCCTTCTACTACGGTAGCGCCGAGCCTTTCAATTTCACACAGTCCGGCTACAGAGAGAGTTCGATACCGGTGCTCTACGT
Source organism: uncultured Porphyromonadaceae bacterium (assembly GCA_947177365.1). Classification (GTDB taxonomy): domain Bacteria; phylum Bacteroidota; class Bacteroidia; order Bacteroidales; family Muribaculaceae; genus CAG-873. Next base: position 3,153 of record CAMWUD010000111.1, read on the forward strand.
CGCAGCCAACGGCAAGAAGAGTTCTGTCGAAAATGTCGGAGTCAACCAGAGCAATGGCGTACGCGTCAGCGGCAACACCGCCTACCTCTACGGCGCGGCCTCCACTCTCGAAGTGTTTGATTTCAGCGGCAGCAAGCTGCTGAGCCTTGATGTCGAGGGATGTAACAATGTATCGCTTCCTCTCGCAGCAGGCCTGTACATAGTAAGAGTGGCCGATGCCGCAGGCAACTATACAACTGTGAAGGCTTTCATCAAATAAGAGCCGGCTCTAAGCTGATACCGGCCGCGGGCTTTGGCCTCCGGATCCCGCGGCCTACTTCATCTTCACACCACACACGCATACATAAGAAAATACACCAAAAAGTTTCGTTTAAAAATAGATTTATATGAATAAATTTTTTACTCTGGCAGTGCTTGGCCTGTCGTCGCTCACACTCTCGGCGGCCGGTACAGACCAGCTTACTACTGCATTAATCAAGGCCCAGCATCCTGAATTCGACTATTCGGGAAAATCTGACAGCGCCCCCGAATTTGAAGATTTCACCATCGTAGGAGAAAGTGGCGCCGAATACATGTTCCACCAGGCTGTTGCCGGCACAAACCAGTATGGTGACGAATTCTGGGCTATCACCTGGAACCATTATCCTGATCCTGCCGGTTACATGACCTCTGCAAAAAGCGGCGGATACATCACCAAAATAGAGCTGTCCGTTCCGGAAAAAGGTTTTTCAGCGACAGGCTATGCGCCTGAATTCGAGTTCTACGTAAGCGAAGAGCCGATGCCGGCAAGAACTGATACCGGCAAGGGAAAATCAATCACTCTCACACACGGCGGCAACGGCAAATACATCTGGAATGCCGACGGCCACTACAAGTATCTTTTCCTGTCCACCGCTCAGAGAGAGGTCGGCAGTATCGCCGTCAGCTACAGCGACAACGCTCCTCAGCTGCAGGTGAAGACTCCCGAAATCAGCTGCTATGCGTGGGACGGTTATGTGCCGGGTTCGGACGTCAACATCAGCACTGAGACCCCGGATGCCACTCTGCACATCACAAGCTATATCGACGGCGAAGAATACGAGACTGCCACTGTAGAGCAGAGCTATACCACCGTTCAGCTTCCCGGCAAGCCCGGCGAAGAGGTGACTTACGTTGTGTATGCCACCAAGGACGGTTTTACCGACAGCGGCGAGGCTATGGAGACATTCGACCTTGTGGAACCGCGCCTGAGCACTCCCTCCATCGACGGATATGTCGGCGAAGTATATCCTTCCTATGTGCTCGTCTACAGATGCACCGACAACAGCGGCAATGATATTGAAGGTGCGACCATAAAATACAACACTTTCTATATCAACTGGGACAATACCGAACTCAACTGGACCGGCGAGACCATGACCGCGACTCTTCCGCTCACAGTAACAGTTCCCGAAAATGTCACTCCCGGCGGATACTTCGGAATCGAGGGTGTCGCCAGTGCCGAGGGCTACCGCGACAGTAATGAGCTGTACTGTTCATATCAGGTGATTTCGACAAATCTCGATGTTCCCACGGTTTCGATTCCCTCCGGAAGCGAGGTCAAGGCCGGCGAGCGGCTCCAGATTATTCGTCCCGCAAGAGCCACCGCAATCCACTATGTTGTAAACGACGGCGAGGAAGTCACCGTGGAGGAATACTCCGCTTACATCACTCTCGAAGAGGACTGCACAATCCGGACCTGGGCTACCGCAGAGGCTCCTTTTGCTGACTCCGAAGTACTTACTGTCAGCTATACAATAGAGAAGTTCGGCGAATGGGCCGACGTAATCTATCCCTCCGACTTCAAGGAGTTCGACTCTGACTGCAACGGCAATTTCCACCATACTGACCTCTCGTTTACAAGAGAGTTCACCGGTGCCACCTACAACTATCAGGGACGCCTCTGGCACAACAGTATGTATGACACCGATGTGTGCTATATCACCAACAAGAACGACAACTTCATCTACACCTCAGGCACTCCCAAATCCTACATCAAGAGATTCAAGATCGACTGCCCCATTGAATATGGCGCCTGCTATATACTCTTTGGCTCAGAGCCTTTCGGCCTCAGCTCAGTAACAGATCAAATGACTCAGTGGGACGATGTACCCGGACGTATCCGCGTAGGCGGCGACAACAATGCTGAATATGGATGGGGTGAATGGATCAACCTCGCGGCGCTCAAGGATGTCAAGGGTCTTGACGTGACCAGAGTCCAGCACTTCATCCTCTACCGCTACGGTCAGAATGCCCAGATTTCACGCGTATGCGTGGAGTACCTCAATGAGGAGGAAGTCACCGGCATCGAGGATGTCGTTTCAGATGCTGAAAACGGCGTTGTCGGAGTCTACAACCTCAGCGGCATCCGTGTCGATGGCGAGAATCTCGCTCCCGGCATCTATATCCGCAAGACCAACGGCAAATCAGAGAAATTCATCGTAAGATAATCTTTTCTCTGAATCGCAAAAAAGAACCCTCCGGCCTTTTGCACTGCATCAGGCCGGAGGGTTTTATAGTTTGGAATCGGCTCTTAGAGTGTCAGATATTCATTGAAGAATCTGACAAGAGCATCAAAGGGAATTATGTCTTTTTGGTCGTAGAGGTCTGTGTGGCTTGCTCCGGGGATAACCATCAGGAGCTTGTTGTTGTCTTGTCCGGGAATGACGCTGAGTTTCTTGTAGGCATCGCTTCCAAAATAGAATGAATGGGCCTTTTCGCCATGTATGATCATTACAGCATTCTTAATCTCGTCGGCACGGCTCATGAGCGGGAAGTTTATCCATGGAATCGCAGAGGTGGCGTTGCGTCCGCCGTTTGAGTTGAGCGACCTGGGATGGTAGCCTCTCGGAGTCTTATAATAGTCGAAATAGTCTCGCAGAAATTTTGGAGCATCGTCAGGAAGCACATCAGGCACACCTCCGCCAAGTTTGGGCGTTCCGTTGCGGAAATCCTCCGTACGCTGCAGAGCCAATGCCGTTCTGAGCTTGTCGCGGTCTTCGGCAGTGTCTGCGCTGTCGAAATATCCGTTGGCGCTTACGCGGCTCATGTCATACATAGTCGAGGCGACTGTGGCTTTGATACGCGGGTCGGCCGCAGCTGCATTTATGGCAAGACCGCCCCAGCCGCAGATGCCGATGACTCCGACTGCTTCGGGATTGACCGACGGGTTTGTCACGAGGTAATCGACCGCAGCGCTGAAATCTTCCGTGTTAATATCGGGAGATGTCATGTAGCGGGGCTGTCCGCCGCTTTCACCTGTAGATGATGGGTCGAAAGCAAGAGTGATGAAGCCGCGTTCTGCCATTTCCTGTGCGTAAAGGCCTGAACACTGTTCCTTGACAGCGCCAAAGGGTCCGCAGACAGCTATCGCCGGTAATGGAGCGTCGGCATTCTTCGGGCTATACATGTCGGCGGCGAGAGTGATGCCGTAACGGTTGACAAATGTCACTTTTTTATGGTTCACCCGTTCGCTCTTGGGGAAAGTCTTGTCCCATTCGGAAGTAAGGTTGAGATTTTCCATATCAGTAATATTGTTGTTTTGTGCCATGATTGTTGCAGTCAGTGAAAAGCAGGCTGTTATCAGTAAGAAAATGTAGCGTTTCATAATGTTGCCATGTTGTTTCTACGGTGGTTTGTTTTCATGCCACAAAGTTAATTTAAAAACAGATGGCAGGAATAACCAATGTTACGCCAGAATGTACCAATCTTACGGAATCAGAGCCGGTTCGACAAAAAAATGTTAACATCAGGGTTGCACGGGGCAATGCCGTCTATACTGAGTCATCAGAAGTACATTCTGATACTTGACATGGGATAAAAAATCTCACGCAGTAGGCGCAGAGTTACGCCGAGATTATTTTTGATTTAGCTGTAGATCGGGCTCTAATGGTGTATCTGTTCGACTGAAACTATCAGTACATACTCCTTCCGACTCAGACTCTATGTCTTTGCGGCTTTTGCTCATGGTTACAAGGAATACTCCCGCAAATATCAATAGTATTGCAAACGCTTTTGTAATGCCGAATGTATCCATTCCCCATAGTATAGCGACTATGCATGCCACAAGAGGCTGGATGTAATTATACATGCCTGCCACAGTCGGTCGAAGGCGTTTTTGACCGATTACAACAAGTATGTAGGAGACAAAGGTCGCACCTACGACAACCAATGACAAAGCTCCCCATTCCATGGATGTGAGAGCATCCCACTTTGTAGCCGAAAGCTGTTGGGTGGAAAAAGGCACTATACATATGAATGCAAACGTGAACATCCACTTCATTACGGTGAAAATTGAATAGCGGGATACAAAATCCTTGAA
>CAMWUD010000112.1 GCA_947177365.1 uncultured Porphyromonadaceae bacterium
TCGGGAATATTGCATTCCAACGCAATACCCTTGGCTGCTGCAAGCGTACCATACTCATCGACGGCTGTTCTTATTATCTCTGTAAGATTCTGCGCTTCTTTCAGTATCGTCCTGCCGCCGTCATCCATGCGTGTGATTGCAGACACATCGTTCAGCAGACGTTTCAGCCGCTCTGTATTCATCAGACTCCTCCGGAGAAACATTTCCTTTTTTTCTTCGCTCATAGTTCTGTGCGCCAGAAGGGTTTCGAGGCATATCTGTATTGATGCCACCGGTGTCTTGAGTTCATGATTGATATTGTTGGTCAGCTGTTTCTTTATTCGCTCTTTTTCCTGATGCTCACGCATGGCACTGCGGTGCTCGCGGTCTCTGTCGGCATTAGCCTGTTGCAGCATGGCATAAAGGCGTACGATATGGTTGGATATTTCGCCAAGTTCATCGTGCGGGAACGGTTCTGTATCTGAAATCCGTTCGCCGTTTTCCACATTCTGTGCAAATTTTCGCAATCGTTGTATATGAAGGCCGACTTTACGTGAAGCGATATACCCGAGCGCACACATTACTGCCGTCAGCACTCCTATTACCCAGATAAAACCATAGTCAGCCTCAAGCAGGGAGTCAAGCGAGATGGTATACGGAACAGCCGTTCTGACTATATAGCCATTACTGCCGCGGGTCGCCGAATAAAAATAGTTTGTCCCGGTTGTCTTGCTGTGACGTCTCTCGGCATATCCCGAACCATGTGACAAGGCCGAACGGATTTCGGCTCTGTCAAGATGATTACTGCCGCCGATGGAGTCGAGGGCATTGTCATAGACGACTTCACCGGCTGGTGAAATCACGCTGACACGCAATTCGTCAGACAACGGAACACCATCCGGCCGGATGTCATCCGGACTCGTACCTTTGCTGAGTTCAGTGATAATTTGCGCATTGACAAGCTGGAGCTGAGCGTTCAGCAGCTCAGCTCTGAACTCCTTTTCCCTGTGATACTGAAAAATTATGATACCCGATACCAGAAGCAGCGAATACAACAGAAGCCACAGAAAAAGTCGTCCGGAATACGAAATTTTATTTGACAAACATATAGCCATAGCCCGAGCGGGTTATAATATTTTTTGAATACCGGCCGATTTTCTGACGTATACGTGTGATATTCACATCTACCACTCTGTCTGCCACTATTACCTCCTCCGGCCATACAACGCTTAAAATTTCATTTCTTGTGAAAACACGGTCGGGATTGGCTACGAGCAATTGCAGAATCTCGAATTCCTTTCGCGGCAACTTCAATTCCGCGCCATCCACCATGCACACTTTGTTCGACGGCGTCAGAACAAGCCCTTTATATGACACTGAGTCTGAATCACGTCTGGGAGCAGGCGAAGAACGGCGAAGAACGGTGCGGATACGAGCCAGCAATGTCTTAAGAGAATACGGCTTCACCACATAGTCGTCAGCGCCAAGATCAAGACCGCTCACCATATCGTCTTCAGAATCTTTTGCAGTACAGAATATCACAGGCACTCCGGCTGTCTTTGGATTGGACTTCATGATTGCGGCAAGCTGGATGCCGGATATTGCGCCCATCATTATATCCAGAATCACCAGATCGTAAGCCGAGAGATCGAGAGCAAGTGCCTCTTCTGCGCTGTTTGCAGTGTCAGCTTCATATCCTTCGGCATCGAGATTAAATGCAAGCGCCTCACAGAGAGTTTCTTCATCATCTACAACAAGTATTTTTTTCTTTTCTGTCATGACATACGGGATGTTGCTTGGAGTTGAGTTGAAAGGAGGATGATGTCGGTCCCGGAACGACCGTCTCTATTATTGCAAACAAATCTAATGACTGTTTTTCTTAACTGAACATAAAAAATGATTGAAAACCCCGGTAACAGCCAATTTGCTCGGATAAACAAAAATTCGTAATTTTGCAGAGTGAAAACTCGCAAACCTGTCATATTCTCAATTCTGGTGGCAGCCGGCCTGTGCATGTGGGCACGGCAGCCGGTTCTGGAGCCTTCGTACAGCGGGGCGCTGGTAGACCAACTCGGTCTGCGGCAACCATCAACGATTGACACGCTATACGAAAACTATTCGCTTGAATTCGTTCCTTCGGGCCGGTCGGCTGCGTATGCCGTCACAGGCAACTATGGAGCCGAAGGCAAGAACATGATTTTTACCGAACGTCAGGGCATGACCGATTTCTTCTTCCGCGATGCTCTCAGCGCGTGGCTGCCTTCGTTCTCAACCGAAAAATTCTACAACACCCGCATACCGATGACTCTGCTGAGCTACAATTTCGGCGGTGGCAAGCAGAATGCACAGGAGCGTCTTCACGGCATATTCTCGGGAAATATCAACCGCCGGGCGCAAGTCGGCGCCTTCCTTGACTATATATATTCAAAGGGATGCTACGACAATCAGGCTGTAAAAGACTTGCAATGGGGGTTTTCCGGCTCATACCTCGGCGACCGCTATGAATTCCAGGGTTTCTACTACCACTATAATTCGGTCAATAAAGAAAACGGAGGCATCGCCGATGTGCTGTGGATTACAGACCCGGCCCAGCTGCAAGGCGGTGTCGACAAGGTGGACGCAAAAAACATACCTACCCTGCTCTCGGATGCGCACACAAGGCTTGTGGGCGAACAACTTTTTCTCAACAACCGGTATAAAATCGGATACTGGCATGAGGAACAGGTCAATGACACTACCGTAAACCGCACTTACATACCTGTGACATCTTTGATATGGAGTCTGGATTACCGCAGCGGCCGACATACTTTCAACGACCCTTCGACCTCTGAGACAAGAGAATATTTCGCACACACATATCTGAATCCTGACCGGACCCACGACCGGACCACATACTGGAGTCTGCGCAATACCTTCGGAATTTCTCTCCTTGAGGGTTTTCACAAATATGCCAAGTTCGGACTTGCGGCATATCTGCGACACGAAATTCGCCGGTATAACCAGACGGCAGACACTATCGACCGCGCCAATCCGGATTTCGGCCTCGACCCGTTTCCTTCAGGTATAGCCGGAATTGCACCGCATGCCACAGAAAATCTGTTGCATGCGGGCGGCCAGCTGACCAAGCAGCACGGCTCTCTGCTTACATACCGCGCGAATGCCGAGTTCGGACTCATCGGACCGGCGGCAGGCGAAGTGAGAATTGACGGCGATGTGGCCACCCGTTTCCCTTTATTGGGCGATTCTCTCCGGATTGCAGCCTTCGGGCTGTTCCACAATCAGTCGGCGCCCTATCTGATGAACAACTACTTGTCGAACCACTTTATATGGCGCAACAACTTCGGCAAGGAACGGACTGTCCGTATCGGAGGCAGCCTTGACTACGACAGAACCAACACCTCACTGGAAGCGTCTGTCACCAACCTTCAGAACCATATATATTTCGGTCCGGATTTCACACCGGTGCAACACGGCCCGAACATTCAGGTACTGTCGCTTCGGCTAAGACAGGATATACATGCCGGGGCTTTCCACTGGGAAAACTCGCTCACATATCAGACATCGTCCAATCAGTCGGTAATTCCCCTGCCTGAGTTCGCGCTATACTCCAATCTGTATTTCAAGTTCAAGATTGCCACATTGTATGTACAGGCCGGAATCGACTGCGATTACTATACACGCTACTACGGCCCGGCATATCAGCCTGCCACAGCTACATTCGCCAATCAGAACGAAGTGAAGCTCGGCAACTATCCGCTGATGAATCTGTATCTTAACTTCAAGCTCAGCAGGACACGCTTTTATGTCATGATGTCGCATGTAAACCAAGGCATCATAGGCGGCAGCGACTACTTTTCGGCAGTAGGCTACCCCTTGAATCCTCGAAGGCTTCAGCTGGGACTCTCTGTAGACTTCGCCAATTGAACAGCCAAGTGATAAACCAAACACTTGCAGCCAAGGTTATAATACAGTAGGTCCCACAACCATATTCGACCCACAATGAACAACGTGAATACCAGACCCATCAAAGGGCATTTACCCGTCTACATAGCTCTGCTCATCCTCGTTCTGACAGGTATGTGGATGCTACGTCGCTGTACGCATCCGGACAACGCATCAGTAGCCGCGCAGTTTCTTCACCCGGGAGGCGACACTCTTGCCGTAGCAATCGAGATGTCGCCGCTTACTTATGCTTATAGCGGTGATACTGTGACAGGTTTCGATTACGAAATGATGAAAGACATCTGCCGCATACACAAGCAGCCGGTGGTATTCCACCCGTTCGCACCTCTGGAATATGCAGTCAAGGGTCTTGAACGCGGCACATTCGATATCGTGATAGCCAATCAGCCGGCGACATCGGATATAAAGGAAAAGTTCGGCACCACAGAGTCGATTTTTACCGACCATGCGGTACTCGTACAACGAGTCGACTCGGCTGATTCCACCGGCATAATCACCAACACCCGCCAGCTGGCAGGAAAGGAAGTATGGATTGCCGATGAATCATCGCTGCGCACACGGCTGGAGAACCTCGCGGCCGAAAGCGGCGATACGATAAATATCAAATCCGACCCCAAATATTCGGCAGAACTCCTTGGCATCATGGTTCAGCAGGGAGATATTCCCAGAGCGGTAATCAATGAATCTGTAGCACAGCGTCTCAAGACCGACTATCCCGATCTTGACATCAGTCTGCCGGTGTCGTTCTCCCAGTTCCAGACATGGTTTGTAAAAAAGAACGATGACGCTCTCCTGAACAAAATCAATTCCTGGATTGCAGACTACAAGAAAACCGAGGCATACAGGCGTCTCATCGACAAATACATGGAGTAGCATCCGCATAATAACATACAGAATAAGAGCAATATATGTATATAGCATCACAGAAACGCAAAGAGAACATCGCAGAATATCTTCTGTATATGTGGCAAATCGAGGATCTGATACGTGCCAATGGTCTTGACATTGACCGAATCAAGGACGGCATCATCGACAGAACCGCGCTTGACGAAGGACAAAAAAAGGAGCTGACCGAATGGTATGAATCACTTATCGACATGATGCGCAGAGAAGAAGTGGAAAAATCCGGACATCTGCAGCTGAACAAAAACGTGGTCATACAGCTGGCGCAACTACACGACGCTTTGCTGAAAGACCCTCGCTTCGCAGCATATTCCAAGGAATTCTACAATACTCTGCCATATATTGTGGAACTGCGCGCAAAAGCCGGAGAACACAAGGCCGGAGAAATCGAGACTTGCTTCAACGCTCTGTACGGCATGCTGCTGCTGCGGCTTCAGGGCAAAGAGATTGGCAAGGATACTCTCGATGCCATAAAGCAGATAAGCCGCTTCATAGCCATGCTTGCCCACTATTTCAAGCTCGATGACAATGACGAGCTTTTCAAAGACAAAGAATAGCAGACCGCTCTGGCGTTAGAGCCGGTTCAACATGCAGGACAGTTTACAGAACGTTTCGACTATAGATTTTCCGCATAATCGGCGGTTATTCCGATTTTTTTTGCGAACTTTGCACCCTGAACCCAATGCTTGAGGTGTCGGTATCCGCATCGAATCGCTTAGTGAACTGATTTTAAGACGGATTGCTGCCAAGCAGATACCACAGGCATAACTAACCATAAATATCACAGCTTGTAAAAATGAAATTTTCAGCTGATTTCATAGCCTCACAGATAGGCGGAGTGGTTGAAGGCGACGGGAATGTCCTGGTAGATTCGTTCTGCAAAATCGATGAAGGACATCAAGGAGCCTTGAGCTTTCTGTCCAATCCAAAATATACCCACTACCTTTATGACACCGAAGCTTCGGTGGTACTGGTAAGGCGGGATTTTCTCCCTGAAAAGCCTGTCAGACCGACATTGATACGTGTCGACGACCCATACCAGACCCTGTCTGTTCTGTTGTCGATGGTCGACAAGACTGTCAATCCACAACCTGCAGGTGTTGAGTCACCGTCTTTTATAGCGGCTGATGTCACACTGCCCGACAATGTGTATGTGGGTGCATTCGCTTATATCGGTGAGCGTGTCCGCCTCGGAAACAACGTCAGGATATATCCTCATGCCTATATCGGCCACGACTGCGAAATCGGGGATGACACAATAATATACGCAGGGGCAAAAATCTATCATTCCTGCAAAATCGGCCGACGTTGCATCATTCATGCCGGCGCGGTAATAGGTGCTGACGGATTTGGTTTCGCTCCGCTTGCTGATGGAACATACCACAAGATACCCCAGATGGGCAGTGTCTGTATAGCCGACGATGTTGAAGTCGGTGCCAATACCACAATAGACAGAGCCGTAATGGGGGCGACCCGTATTGCCGACGGAGTGAAACTGGACAATCTCATCCAGGTGGCCCACAACGTAGAAATTGGCAAAAACACAGTCATGGCGGCTCAGGCCGGTGTGGCCGGAAGTACTAAAATAGGTTCCGGTTGCATGGTCGGTGGCCAGAGCGGTTTTGCCGGACACATATCAGTAGGTGACAATGTGTCCATAGGAGCACAAAGCGGAATCCCCAACAATGTGGAGGACGGAGCCCGAATCATGGGATATCCGGCTGTTCCCGCCGCTGATTTCGCCCGTCAGACCGTGTATATAAAACGACTTGGTCAGCTCTTCAGCCAGGTCCGTGATTTAAAGAAAAAAACAAATTCATAATATATGAAGCAACTCACTATTACCGAAAACTTTACACTCGAAGGCAAAGGTCTTCATACCGGAGCTGAAATTACTGCCACTTTCTGTCCGGCTCCTGCCGGACATGGCTACAAATTCCAGCGTATTGACCTTGATGGCGAACCCACCATCGACGCAGTAGCCGAGAATGTGTCTGCGACAAACCGCGGTACCGTAATCGGAAAAGGCGATTTGACAGTCAGTACCATCGAACACGCCATGGCGGCTCTCTACACCGCAGGAGTTGACAACGTGCTGATTAAAGTCAACGGTTCGGAAATGCCCATCCTCGACGGAAGCGCCATGCCTTATGTCGAAGCGATTGCCAAAGTCGGACTCACCGAGCTTAAGGCCGACAAGGAATTCTATATTGTAAAGCACAAGATAGAGCTTGTCGACAACGAAAGCGGCAGCAAAATCATGATTCTGCCCGACGACGAGTTCAGCGCTGAGGTAAAAGTGAACTTCAACTCTCCGGTGCTCAACAACCAGTACGCATCTATGGAACACGTCGAAGAGTTTGCCGGAGATATAGCTGATGCCCGTACGTTTGTCTTTGTCCGCGAGATTGAACCGCTGGTCTATGCCGGACTGATAAAAGGCGGCGACCTCGACAATGCCATTGTCATTTACGACTCACCGATGGACCAGGCTCAGCTCGACCACATCGCCGACCTTGTAGGCGCACAGCACCGTCAGGTAAGCGAGTTCGGCTATGTCAACCCCACCCCGCTCAAGCACGACAACGAACC
>CAMWUD010000113.1 GCA_947177365.1 uncultured Porphyromonadaceae bacterium
GAGGGGATGATGTTGCCGGAAGCGGCACGGCCACCGCGCCAGTCCTTCATAGAGGGACCGTCGACAGTCTTCTGAGTGGCGGTAGTAGAGTGAACAGTAGTCATGAGGCCGTTAACGATACCGAACTTGTCGTTCAGAACCTTGGCGATGGGGGCGAGGCAGTTGGTGGTGCAGCTGGCGTTGGATACGAACTGAGTACCCTTTACATAAGTGTCAGCGTTCACACCGCATACGAACATGGGGGTGTCGTCCTTGGAGGGAGCGGACATAACCACGTACTTTGCGCCGGCATCGATGTGACCCTGGGCTTTTTCCTTTGTGAGGAACAGACCGGTAGATTCCACTACGTATTCGGCACCCTTTTCGCCCCAGGCGATTTCAGCGGGGTTCTTGCATGCGGAAACCTTGATTTCCTTGCCGTTTACGATGAGGAGGCTCTTTTCGAGATCGTAGTCTACAGTGCCTTCGAACAGGCCGTGCATGGTGTCGTACTTGAGCATGTATGCCATGTAGTCGACGGGAAGAAGGTCGTTGATTGCTACTACTTCGATGTCGTCACGTTTGGTCGATGCGCGGAACACGAAACGACCGATACGGCCGAAGCCGTTGATACCGATTTTTGTCATTGTTTAATACTTTATTGGTTGTGTATTAGTGTATTACGTAATTTCTTTATAGTCTTTTTGGAAACTCTTTTTATTTCGCGCCACAAAATTACTAAAAATTTCTGAATCGCGCGTAATAAAATAACGCTAATTAGGCTGGAAAATCCAATTTTTTAGGCATTTTTGATAATCTTAGGCGTTTTTTTTGTAACTTTGTAGCCTTAATTCTCGTAAACTAAAGCGCGGATACTACGTATCTGTCTAATAATCATACAGCTATGAAGCTCTTACAAGCTAAATTATCGAAGTACACCGCCCCACAGGAAGCTATGGCCGCAGGTGTCTATCCCTATTTCCGTGCCATCTCTTCCGAGCAAGACCCCGAAGTGATTATCGATGGCCGTAAGGTTCTGATGTTCGGTTCCAACTGCTATACCGGTCTGGTGAACGATCCGCGCATCAAGGAAGCGGCTATCGAGGCCATTAAAAAATACGGTACCGGCTGTGCCGGCTCGCCTTTCCTTAACGGTACGCTCGACCTCCACAAACAGCTCGAGGCCCGTATAGCCGAATATATCGGCAAGGAGGATGTGATGATTTATTCCACCGGCTTTGAAGTCAATCTCGGTGTCGTAAGCTGTCTGACCGGTCGCGAGGACTATATCCTCTGGGACGAGCAGGACCATGCGTCGATTATCGAAGGACGCCGTCTGAGCTTCAGCCAGTCGCTCAAATACAAGCACAACGACATGGAGTCGCTCGAGGCCCAGCTCAAGAAGTGCAAGCCCGACAAGGTGAAACTGATTGTCACCGACGGTATGTTCTCGATGGAAGGCGATGTGGCCGATGTGCCTGAAATCGTACGGCTCGCAAAGCAGTACGATGCCACTGTGATGGTCGACGAAGCTCATTCCATAGGTGTATTCGGCGAAGGCGGCCGTGGTCTCTGCCATCATTTCGGCTGTGTCGACGACGTCGACCTCATCATGGGTACCTTCTCGAAGTCGTTCGCCTCGCTGGGCGGTTTCATCGCCACTGACAAGGAAATCACCAACTTCCTCCGTCACCACTCGCGCTCATACATTTTCACTGCCTCCATCACTCCGGCGTCAACTGCGGCTGCGCTCAAGGCCATCGACCTGATGATAGAGGAACCGGAGCGCCAGGAACACCTCTGGGAGCTTACCCGCTACGCTCTCGAAGGCTTCCGCAACATGGGCTGCGAAATCGGCAACACCTCCACTCCGATTATTCCGCTCTACGTGCGCGACAACTTCAAGACTTTCGCCATCACCAGCGACCTCCTCAAGGAGGGTATCTTCGTGAACCCCGTGGTATCGCCCGCCGTGGCGCCCCATGACACCCTGATTCGTTTCAGCCTCATGGCAACACATACAAAAGAGCAGGTGACCACAGCGCTGGAAAAGATTCAAAAGATATTCCGCAAATACGATATTATTCACTGAACATGAAATGCGGCCCCGGGCCGCATTTTTTTTGCCTCATACCGCCATGATCGACGATTTACTCTCCTCGCTGGAACTGCGGTGGCCCGGTATGGCCGCCGCCATGCAGTCGGAACCTTCGGTTTCGCTGCGCTGCAACACAGCCAAGTGTGGCACGATGCCGGACGGCGAAGCTGTGCCCTGGTGTGCGTCGGGACGCTATCTCGCCCGGCGTCCGGCATTCACCTTCGACCCCCGGCTGCACCAGGGGCTGTATTACGTCCAGGATGCCTCGTCGATGGCCGTCGGCACGGTGGCGGCGTATCTTGCGGAGAAAATGTCGCCCGGGCGTCCGCTTGTGTATCTCGATGCCTGCGCGGCTCCGGGAGGAAAGACTACCGGGGCTGTCGACGCTCTGCCCGGCGATGCCATAGTCTTTGCCAACGAGTACGACTTCCGGCGAGCCTCCATACTGGTGGAGAATGTCGCCAAATGGGGTTCGCCGCGGACAGTGGTGACACGCGGCGATACGTCGCGCTACGGCAAGTTGCGCGGCGCCTTCGACATCATCGCCGTGGATGCTCCGTGTAGCGGTGAGGGCATGATACGCAAGGATGCCGAGGCGGCACGGCAGTGGTCGCCGGGTCTTGTGCGTGAATGCGCGGCCCGTCAGCGTGAGATACTCGAAAAACTGTGGCCGGCTCTGCGTCCCGGCGGCTATGTCATCTACAGTACCTGCACATTCAACGATGAGGAAAACGACCGCATTGTGGACTGGCTCGAAACGGAATTCGGCGCGGAGCGTGTGTCCACGCCGCTGGAAGAAATGCCCGGAGTCACGTGCGACGCTCATATCTGCCGTTTCCTGCCGTCCAGAGTCCGTGGCGAGGGTTTGTGTGTCGCGGTGCTGCAGAAGCCCGCAGAAGGCCTCCAGAAGGCTTCAGGAGGCCGCAGCAAGGCCAAGGCCGGAAAGCCGCTCGGCGTTCCTGAGTGGCAGAGGGCGGCATTGCCTTCGGATTTCGTATATTTCATGCGTGGTGAGAGTCTCTGTGCGGTGCCGTCCGATATGCATCAGATTGTGGCGGGCATGTTGCCGTCGCTCGATGTGCTGGCCTGCGGAGTGGAGTGCGGCACGGTAAAGGGTCGCGACGTGGTACCCTCGCAGTCTCTTGCCATGACTACGGCTCTCGTGGCCGATGCATTTCCGCAGGTGGAGGCCGACCGCGACACTGCTTTGCGTTATCTTCGCCGTGAGGCGCTTGTCATGCCCGAGGGCACACCGCGGGGAATCGTGCTGCTCACTTATGGCGGCAGTCCGTTGGGTTTTGTGAAGAATCTGGGCAACCGCAGCAACAATCTTTATCCGCAGAACTGGCGGATTGTCAGCCGGCTATAGCTCGGCGCTGCAAATCATGTAAAGCATTTTTCTGGCACGTGTCACAGCGGTATAGAGCCAGCGGTATAGTTCGACCGTGGCTGCGTCGGCCGGCAGGTAGCTCATGTCCACGAATACGTGCTGCCATTGTCCGCCCTGCGCTTTGTGGCAGGTCACGGCATAGGCGTATTTCACCTGGAGCGCGCACCAGTAGGGGTTGTCCTTGAGAAGTTTCAGCCTCTGTTCCATCGAGCAGCCTTCGGGCCATTGGCTATTGTCCTGCATCACGGCGTAATATAGTTCTTCCGTGCGGCTGCGGGGCAGGGCGGCGCTTTCGCCGTGCAGGGTCTCAAGCAGGATTTTTGCCTCGAATTCAATTTCGGAGTCGACGGGCGACAGCACCACATCGGCAAAGCGGAATCCATAGCGCTGTTCTGTGCCTATTATGCGGCGAACGGTCAGGGTGTCGCCGTTGGCTATGAAATCGAGTCCGTCGACTTTTCGAGTCCAGTAGTAATTGTTTTTCGCCACGGCCAGCAGGTCGTCGGGTCGCAGTTCGTCTTCATAGTATAGTACCTGTCCGCGTATGCCGTGGTTGAAGTCTGTCGCGCTGCGGTTGCTGCGGGTTATCACCACGGTCTGGTTTATGCCGTCCTCGCGGTAGGCGCGGTCGATATATTCGGGCAGGTCTTCGGGACTGACGGCCACCACATCGTCTGTGAATCGCATCTGAGGCAGTCCGAGGCCTTCGGGCTGCAGCATCATCCTTCGCAGCATGGTGGCGTTGTAGAGTATGCCGGACAGGCGTCCCTGGCGTGCGGGTTCGGTCATTGTCGCTCTGGTGACTTTAAGGCCGAATGAGCGCAGCACGTCGGGGTTCATGGCCGGGGAGCGGTCGGAGCCGACCGGGGGGAGCTGGGCTGTGTCGCCCAGAAGTATCAGCCGGCAGTTTATGCCGGCGTAGACGTATTGCACCAGGTCGTGGAGCAGCGACTCTCCGTTGCTGTCCGGTCCGCCAATCATCGAGGCTTCGTCTACGATGAATACGGTGTCGGAAGCGTTGTTGGTGGCCTGTACGGGGGTGTTACCGCTGTTTGTTCCCGTGGTGCTGTGCCGGTAGATACGGCGGTGTATGGTGCTTGCCGAGTGTCCGGCGAAAGCGGCGAACACTTTGGCGGCGCGGCCTGTAGGCGCCAGCAGTACGGCTTTGGATCCTACGGCGGCCAGGCTCTTCACCAGAGCGCCGGTAAGCGAGGTTTTTCCTGTGCCGGCATATCCGTTGAGGATGAAAACGGCGTCCTGACGGGCGCCGGGCGCGCAGAAGCGGGCCATGGCGGCGGCCACGGCTACTTGCTGGTCATTGGCCTTGAAGGGCAGGTTGAGCAGCACGCTTGCTGCGAACTCGGCACAGTCCATTACAGGAGTTTCCATTCAAAACCGTCTTTGGTGTCTTTTACATCAAAGCCGATTTCTTTCAGTCTGTCGCGGATCTGGTCGCTTGTGGCCCAGTCCTTGTTCTTTTTTGCGTTGGAGCGTATTTCCAGCAGCAGGTCCACAGCGTCTTCAAAGGGCTTCATGTCGGAGCCTCCGCCTTGCGTGTCGGCTTTTATGCCGAGTATTTCCACAAGGAAGGTGTCCATCACGCGGCGCAGGGTGTCGATGTCGTCCTGACTTGCCTTTGCGGCTCCGTCGTTCACCTGGTTGATGATGCGGCAGGCCTCGAAGAGTTCCGCAATCAGTACCGGGGTGTTGAAGTCATCGTCCATGGCGTCGTAGCAGCGTTCTTCAAGCTTGCTGACATCGACTGTCGATTCTGCCGATGCTTTCAGCTGCTGTAGGCGGCGGTAGCCGTCGAGCATGCGTTCCAGGGCTTTTTCGGCGCCCTGCAGAGCTTCGTTGCTGAAGTCCACGGTGCCCCGGTAGTGGGCCTGAAGTATGAAGAAGCGGATTGTCATGGGCGAGTAGTGCTGTGCCAGCAGTTCGTGGCTGCCGGTGAAGAACTCGTCGAGGGTGATGAAATTGCCCAGCGATTTGCCCATTTTCTTGCCGTTGATGGTAATCATGTTGTTGTGCATCCAGTAGCGCACCGTATCGTGGCCGTTGTGGGCTACCGACTGGGCGATTTCGCACTCGTGGTGGGGGAATTTCAGGTCCATTCCGCCGCCGTGGATGTCGAACTGTTCGCCGAGGTATTTCTCGCTCATGGTGGAGCATTCGAGATGCCATCCTGGGAAGCCTTCGCTCCAGGGCGAGGGCCAATGCATGATGTGTTCGGGAGCGGCTTTTTTCCAGAGGGCGAAGTCGGCCGGGTTGCGTTTTTCCTGCTGGCCGTCGAGCGCTCTTGTGGTTGACAGCAGTTCGTCGATGTTGCGGCCGCTCAGGCGTCCGTAGCCGCGCTCGGCGTTGAATTTGGGCACATCGAAGTATACCGAGCCTTCGCTTATGTAGGCATATCCGCTGTCGAGAATCTTCTTGATATATTCAATCTGCTCGATGATATGTCCCGAGGCGTGCGGTTCAATCGACGGAGGAAGCACGTTCAGGGCTTCCATGGCGTGATGGTAGCGGTTGAGGTAGAACTGCACCACTTCCATGGGTT
Source organism: uncultured Porphyromonadaceae bacterium (assembly GCA_947177365.1). Classification (GTDB taxonomy): domain Bacteria; phylum Bacteroidota; class Bacteroidia; order Bacteroidales; family Muribaculaceae; genus CAG-873. The sequence continues at coordinate 6,025 of CAMWUD010000113.1, forward strand.
CGAGCTGCTCCAGACGGGCTTTTTTAGCGATTTTATCCTCGCCTTCGTCGGCGTCATGCTCCAGATGGCCCACGTCGGTGATGTTGCGGACGTAGCGCACCTTGTAGCCCAGATGGGTCAGGTAGCGGTAGACGATGTCGAAGGTGATTGCCGGGCGGGCGTGGCCCAGGTGGCCGTCGCCGTATACGGTAGGGCCACACACATACATGCCGACTTTGTCGGCATGCAGTGGTGTGAAGGTTTCCTTCTCGCGGCTCAGTGAGTTGTATATCGTAAGATTATGGTTTCTCACTGTCAGGCCATGAAAGGATTGGGGATGTCGTTGCCGCCTTTTGCGTTGCCGTTGTTTTTAGGCATCTTGCGGGTGATTTCGCCGAAGTTTTCCTCGTATTTGGTGATGTTGTCGCGGAGGGCGAAGAGGAGGTTCTTGGCGTTTTCGGGGGTCATGATCACGCGGCTCTGTACCTTTGCCTGGGGCATGTTGGGAGCCACGCTGATGAAGTCGAGGTAGAATTCGTTGCCGCTGTGGGAGATTACAGCGAGGTTGCTATAGTGGCCGGCGGCTACTTCGGGGGTAAGTTCGATTTTGAGTTCGTTTTTCTTTTCCATTTTTCTGGTGTGTATTTTGGGTTATGAATTGTGCGAGACTTTGTCGATGCGTCCGTCGAGCATGTGTATTACATGGTTGCAGTCTGCTGCGAGTGTCTCGTCATGGGTTACTATTACAAATGTGGCGCCAAATTCGTCGCGCAACTCGAAAAAAAGTCGGTGTAGCTCGCTTCTGTTCTGTGAATCAAGGCTTCCCGATGGTTCGTCGGCCAGCACTGCCTGCGGACTATTGATGAGTGCGCGTGCCACCGAGGCTCTCTGGCATTCGCCGCCTGACAGTTCCGACGGTCGGTGGTCGGCGCGGTGTTCGAGCCCCAGGCGGCTTATCAGCCGGCGTGCTCTGTCGAAGGCGTCGCTGCGCTTGTCTCCGCCAATCAGTGCCGGCATGGCCACGTTTTCGAGCAGGGTGAATTCGGGCAGGAGGCGGTGTTGTTGGAATACGAATCCGATGCGTCTGTTGCGGAATTCCGACAGTCGCCGGTCGTTGAGCGAGAAGGGGTCTGTGCCGTCGTAGCTCACGCTGCCGGAGTCGGGCTGCGACAGTGTGCCTAAAATCTGGAGTAGGGTGGTTTTTCCGGCGCCGCTTGGCCCGACAATAGCTGTGACATGGCCCGGCTGTATGTCCAGGTCGATTCCCTTGAGCACTTCGAGCTTGCCGAAGGCCTTGCATATGCCTCGAGCTTGTATCATACTGCGAAGTTACATAAAAAAAAAGAGTTGTGCAAATCACAACTCTTTTTTTGGTAGCCCATAGGAGAATCGAACTCCTCTTTCAAGAATGAAAATCTTGCG
>CAMWUD010000114.1 GCA_947177365.1 uncultured Porphyromonadaceae bacterium
GGTGTGGAGATAACCTGTTCGACACCGCGTATTCTGGCATTGAGTTCCTTGTCGATTTCCACTCCCATGAAGGCCAGAGGAGCGCAGACGTCTTCGCGGACATCCATCTGGTTTTCGCCTACACCGCCGGTCCAGACGATTACGTCGACTCCACCCATTTCAGCTGCATATGCTCCGATGTATTTGATAATACGGAGCTTATACATGTCGAGTGCGAGTTTGGCACGCTCCTGTCCGGCTTTTACAGCCGCTTCGATTTCGCGCATGTCGCTGCTGAGTTCGCTGATGCCTATCACTCCGCTTTCCTTGTTGATGATTTTCTGGAGCTCGGCCGCGCTGAGATTGTGTTTTGTCATAAGGTATGTCAGCGCTCCGGGGTCGACATCGCCCGAGCGGGTACCCATCATAAGACCTTCCACCGGAGTCAGACCCATGGAGGTGTCTACGCTCTTGCCGCAGTCGACGGCAGTCACCGAACCGCCGTTGCCGATATGGCAGGTGATGATTTTGGTTTTGGACGGGTCCAGATTCAGAATTTCGCATACGCGGGCCGACACGTAGCGGTGGCTGGTGCCGTGGAAGCCGTAGCGGCGGATTCCGTCTTCTTTGTAATATTTGTAGGGGAGGGGGTAGAGAAATGCTTTCGCGGGCATGGTCTGGTGGAAGGCTGTGTCGAACACACCAACCTGGGGTACGCCGGGCATGAGGGCGTCTATGGCCTCGATGCCGGTCATGTTTGCCGGATTGTGCAGCGGTGCGATGTCGTAGCATTCGCGTATCATCTTTTTCACCTCGTCGTTGATTATGACGCTTTTGGTGAATTTTTCGGCTCCGTGTACAACGCGGTGTCCTACGGCGCCGATTTCGTCGTAGCTTGCTATGCAGCCTTCCACGGGGTCAGTGAGCAGGTTCAGCACAGCCTTGATGGCGCCCTGGTGGTCTACTTTACCGAGTTCGACAGTGGCTTTGGAGCCGTCGGCTTTGCGGTATTTGATGAAGCCGTCGTCGAGGCCGATTTTTTCCACGCCGCCTTCGGCAAGCACTTTTTCGGAGTCGGAATCGAAAAGTTTGTATTTTACCGAGCTGCTGCCCGAGTTCAGAACAAGAATTTTCATCAGTTTATTATGGTATTATTTGGATCCTATGGCCTGACAGCAGGTCATGATTATGGTTTTGTAAATATCTTCGGGGAAGCAGCCGCGCGAGAGGTCGTTGACCGGGGCGGCCAGACCCTGCAGGACGGGGCCGACGGCCTGTACGCCGCCGAGTCGCTGTACGAGTTTGTAGGCAATGTTTCCGACAGAGAGGTTCGGGAAAATCAGCACATTGGCTTTGCCGCTGAGCGGACTTTCCGGAGCCTTGGAGTGAGCCACCGAGGGCACGATGGCGGCATCGGCCTGAAGTTCGCCGTCGATGATGAGGTCGGGAGCCATTTCGCGGGCAATGCGGGTGGCTTCGATTACTTTGTCGACGATTTCGCCTGTTGCGGAGCCTTTGGTGGAGTAGCTCAGCATGGCCACTCTGGGCGATATGCCGGCGATGTCGCGGGCGGTGTCGGCTGCGGATACTGCAATCTGTGCCAGTTCGGGCGCTGTGGGGTCGGGCACTACCGCGCAGTCGGCGAATATCAGTATGTGGTCAGTGCCGAAGGGCAGGTTTTCAGGCAGCAACATCAGGAAAGCGCCTGACACTACCTGTATGCCCGGTTTGGTCTTGATTACCTGGAATGCGGCACGCAGTACGTTTCCGGTGGTGTTGCGGGCGCCGGCCACCTGGCCGTTTGCGTCGCCGGCCTTCACCATGAGGCATCCGAGATAGAGCGGATTGGCTGCGGTGAGGCGAGCCTGCTCCATGGTCATGCCTTTGCTTTTTCTCAGTTCATAGAGCAGGGGGGCATAGCGGTCGATTATCGATTCGTCGGAGGGGTCGACGATGGTGGCGTCGCAGATGTGTTCGAGTTTCATGTCTGCGGCCAGACGTTTGATGGCGTCGGGCTGGCCAATCAGTATGATGTCGGCTATATGGTCGGCAAGAATACGGTCAGCGGCTGTAAGAGTGCGCGGCTCGTCGCCTTCGGGCAGAACGATGCGCTGGCGCGAGGCTTTGGCCTTGGCTGTCAGTTTTTCAAATAGTTCCATATCGTGTATCTATGTTAGACTCTATATATGGTGCAAAATTATGAAATTAGGCTGAGACTCCCAAATTTATCGTTGATAAAACAATTATAAGAGCCGGTTGTTAGAATTGTAAAACATTGTCAACGATTTAATTCTCATGTTATGGCACGCAATCAGAAAAAAAAGAACAAGACCGGTGTATGGCTCGCCATAGGAGCCATAGTGTTGATTATACTTCTTGTGATATGGCTTACGTTCGCCGACTTGACCGGCAACACCGATGTAGCCGCTTTCCTGATAAAAACTGTATGAATATGGGAGACATCAACGTATGGGCCTGGGTGGCCTGGATTGTGGTGGGCATAGCGGTGGGCCTTATGGCAGGCCGCGCGCTCGGAGGCCGCAGGGTGGTGGTGATAGATATGCTCGTGGGTATTGCCGGCGCCTGTCTTGGCGGCTGGGCAAGCGATCTTGCGCTGGGCGACGACACGCCTCAGCTGTTTATAATTTCCGTGCTTGTGGCGCTGTTTGTTTCAGGCGGTCTTCTGTGGCTTTTCGATGCGGTGTGGCAGATGTTCAACCGCGACTAAAAAATCACAGGGAGCGACCGCGCTGTTGCGGTACGCTCCCTGTATGCCTTCAGACGGAATGCTCTCAAGCGTTCTTTGAGGGCATGCGACGCTCTTTGATACGGGCTTTCTTGCCGGTAAGAGCACGCAGATAATAAAGTTTCGCACGACGAACTTTACCGTATTTGTTGATGGTGATTGAGTCGATGAACGGCGATTCGATAGGGAAGATACGTTCAACACCGATGTTGTCGCTCATTTTGCGTACGGTGAAACGCTTCTTGTTGCCTTCGCCGCTGATGCGGATCACAACGCCGCGGTACTGCTGGATACGTTCCTTGTTACCTTCTTTGATACGGTAAGCCACGGTGATGGTGTCGCCGGGGCCGAATTCGGGATGCTGCTTGCCGGTAGCAAATGCTTCTTCGGCAACTTTAATCAGGTCCATTGTAGTCTGTAAAGATTAAAATGTTAACATTACTCGCAATATTCGCAGGCTACCTGTCCTGCCAGAGATTACGAAATCGACCGCAAAGGTACAAAAAAAACATGGAAGCGCAAAACGTTTCCATGTTTTTTTGATTTTTTGCTCAGTGTGTCAGCGGATAATGACTTTGCTTGCCTTGCCGTTACGCACCATGATGTACATGCCCGGCGCAGGTTCGGCCACACGTACGCCCTGCAGGTTATAGTATTCGGCGGGGCTGTCGCTGTCGGAGTCGATGGCATCAATGCCGCTTGTGCCTACAGGCAGCAGTTTTACCGTCATGCTTGCGAAATCGGCTACGAGTTTGTAGCTTCCCGGAATCACAGACCACGAGAGACATCCGGAGGCATCCACATTGTTGGCATACTTCTTCATCGGCGAGCTTCCGCCTACGCTGAGCGAGGCGCCTTCGCTTGTGGCGCCATAGCGGTTGGCAGTGGCATTGAGTACGTCCCAGTCGGCGCCGAGAGCGTCGGTGAGGTTGAAGTAGCAGACGCTTTCAGTGCCGGCGGCCACGAATTCAAGCTTGTCGGCTTCGAATGTGTTGCCTGCCTTTGTCATGGCCACGCCGGCGGCAGTGTTCCACTGTGCTCCGGCGAGATTGCCAAGCACATACAGGCTGGCGGGCATCTGTACGTTGTCGTCGTCGCCGCTGCCGCCGCCATTGCCGTCTTCACTGTGGCTTCCGTCGCATTTGTATACATGGCCGTTGAAGAACTGCAGGTCGGCAGTCTGGCTGTTGCCGTTGTCGGAGAGTATTATATGTGTCGGGGTCTTTCCATCGGGGGCAGTCCAGAGCCAGCGTCCGTCGGCCTGTTTTGTCATGGGGTCGCCGGGCCATAAGCCTTTGGCGGTACAGTTGGCGCCGTTTTCAATCCAGGCCCATACACAGGGTGCCGACCAGCCTGCGCTGTTGTCGAGGTATACATATGCGTTGGCCGGTTTGTCGACTTTTTTGAACACCACAGAGCCGCTGCGGGTGCCTTCCTCGCCGGTGGCGCTCCAGCTTACGGTCACACTCTGGCCTGCTTCCATGTCGGCGCCGAGTGTGAAGGTCTTGCTTCCGCTGAAGCTAACCTGGCTGCCGTTGCCGATTTTGTACCATGCCGAGGTGGCGTACGAAGCGGTGGCGGTAACGCTTACCGAGTTCTGGAACTCACCGCCGTTGGGCGAAAAGGTCACGATTGGCTCATGCGACACCTCGCCGTAGATCACTGCTATGCCTGTGCTGCCTACCTGTCCGCTGATGGTGGAGGCGGTCACAGTGAAAGAGTTGCCCGATATATGGTCGGTGTATGTGCCGGCAGGAACATATCCGCCGCCGTTTGCCACGGATACATTACGGCTGCCGCCGGCTCCGACCACGATGCAGGCGCCGCCGCCTTTGCGTGTGATGCATGCTATGCCGTTGGAGGCGCTGTAGTAGTCGTCGGTGCCGGCCATGGCGTTTCTGAATTTATTTACTTCGGCCACTTCTTTTGTGGTGAAGTGGGTGCTGCCCTTCTGACCCATCTTGATGGCGTTGCGGGTAGTGGCGGCCGGGCGGGAGAAATAAAGAGAGGTCTCGCCTTTGCGGCAGGCGGTGATGGCGTAGGCGCGGTCGATTTTGTCCTGGGGTATGTTTGCGGAGTTAGTGCCGTACTGACCGTCGTTTGAATAGTCGTCGTGGCTTTCCGCCATGAAAACGATTGCCGACGGGTTCACGCCGTTGGCAGCCCAGCTTGCGCCGCCCGAGGGGACGTTGCCGCCGCAGACTTGTTCGCGGCACCATTTAGAGTATTCGGAGTCGGTCACACCTATATAAGATGTATATTCTTTCAGAAGGGTGTATTTGTCGCCTCCGGGAGTATCGAGAATCTCGCCGTAGTGCCACAGACCGGCCACGGAAGCCATCTTAGGCCAGAAATTACAGTTTTCGGAGGGGAGACCGATGTGTTTTGCCGCGTCCCAGCGGATGCCGGCCACGCCGAGGCTTTTGAGGTCTTCGAGGAAAGCGACCGCACGGGCCTGGACTTCGGCGTCTTCAGAGTTTACGTCGCCGTATTCTCCAAGCTGGCCGTGTGTGATGGAGTAGCGGTTTCCGTAGTTGACGCCGCCTTCCCAGCGTACACGACCGTTGGAGTCCCACCAGCTGTGGTGGTATCCGCTGGCCTGGTTCACGTGGTTGGCCACTACATCGACTACAATCTTGATGCCGTATTTTGCGGCTTCCTGACAGAGCGACTGCAGCTGTGTGCGGCTGCCGTTGCCGTTCTGCTTGAATGCGAAGTCGTATGGCATATATGCATAGAACCATTCGGCGTTAGTGGCGCAGTTGCCCTGGACAGGCGACACCTGCACAGCGCCGAATCCGGCTTCGGCTATGGCGGGGAGTTCTGCTTTGATGTCGGCGAACGTCCAGTCGAAGCAGTGAAGGATGTTTCCGTCCTGGATATTTTCGGGGATGCCATATGAGTTTGCCGCCGATGCGCCCGCACAGGAGAGCATGGCCGCGATGGCAAGGATAGACAGGGATTTTGTCCTCATCAGGTAATAGAATTTGGTAAATTATTGTATAAGTATGATATAATTATGTTGCAAAGTTAACCAAAAAAATCCGCATGTCCAAAAAAAATCGGATGCGCTTTCCCGTATGAAGGCGCATCCGTCATGGATTGTCTGCGGTATGTGTCAGAAATACCGGGTAAGGCTCACGCTTACTCTGTTCTCCCTGAAAATGACATCGGAGCGGAAAATATCGGTGACGCCGATTGCCGCGTCAATGCCGACAGACCATGCGTCGAAGGGCACGCTGAAACCGATTTTCCATGCAAGGTCGAAACGGCTGTGCCCGTTGGGTCCGAATATTCCGGTGTCGATGGCATCGGTGTCGATGGAGTCGTCGAGCCGGAGCTTTCCGGCAAGAGCTATGCTGACTTCCGGGCCGGTATATACCGACATGGAGAATTTGTCGTTTCCGAATGTATACCCGGCCATCACCGGAATCCTGACACCGAATTTGTAGAGCGAAGGGTCGGTGGCAAGCGCGTTCTCGTCCGGAGCCTCTGCTATGATCAGGTCGTCGTATGAGTATGTGTTGTAATATAGCGAGGCTCCGGGTTCGATGTAGAAACCGTTGCCGATATACAGATTGCATATGGCTCCGACAGTGGCGCCATATCCGGTCTTATACATTTTGACTCCGGAACCGCCGTTTTTGAAATGCCAGTCGCCGGGAATATTTACGTCGAAAGCCGCGCGTACACCCCAGATCGGTTTGTTGTCGTCGTTCTGGGCGTAAGTGATAAGCGAACTTAGAAGTGTGAGAATGAAAATGATTCGTTTCATTGGACAAATTATATATGGTAGTATAAAAATAAAGTCGTTGCCGGACTTATAATGAAGCAAAAGAGGAGATACAGGGCAAAAATAAGAGAGATGAAGAAAAATGGAATAAAAAAATGTGTGTAGTTTTGCAAATATTGTGCAAAAACAGTAACTTTGTCACTTGAAAAATGCATACACACAAAATGCACGCGAACAGTGTGCAAATAAGGAAAATGCATACACACAAAATCATTTATAAACTAATCATTCTATGTCCATTTCTTTTAACCATGTTCTTGTCCTGGCGGCGGGGGGGTCATCAGCAGTCGCATTGAGTTCATGTGTCGATAACGATTACGACCTGAGCAAAGACATTGACATGACAGTGCAGATTGGCAGCGAGGGGTTCACACTCCCGGTAAGCGATACCGAGCCATGCACTTTATCGCAGATTTTTGACCTTGAGTCTACAAGCAGTATCAAAGCCGTTGTTGCCGGTCAGTACGGTCTGGCCGAAGGAGATTATGTGCTGGTCCAGTCCGGAGAGTCTGACCCGTCGACGATAAAAGTCGATGAGGTGGAGCTTGATGAACTCAGCGGCACCACTTCCGTGACAGAGCTTGACGAATTCCGTGGCTCCGGCGCGGGGCGTACGACCGTCGATGCCAACGGTACCCCTACATCCATCAGTCTGAAAGACAACGATGTCACCCGCGAACTCGTGAGCCTTGAACGCGCCGAGGTATCGGTGGATATTGATTTCAAGATAGCTTTCCGTTCAAACAACTTCTATGGCGAAGTGATAATCGAACCGGGCTACAAAGCCGTGTTCGATCCTTCGTGGACACTTACCATACAAGACAGCCGCAAGGCGGAGTTCCTGAGTATGACCGACTGCCACAAAGCTGTGTTTACAAAGGAGATGCCTGTAAGCGTG
>CAMWUD010000115.1 GCA_947177365.1 uncultured Porphyromonadaceae bacterium
TTCTTGCATTTAGGCAAGAATCCATGTCGTTTTTTTATGTTTCTATCTCTGGAAAATCAGTACTTGCGAAACTTAAATCATTTATCATTTATCACTTGTCATTTATCATTTATCATTTCCCTGTCAGCTATATACAAAAAAAATTAACCGTCATCCCGACGATTAATCTTCTTACCTTAAATCTAATACCATGAAAAACTGATGCAAAGTTAGTCATTTTATGTTGTACAACATAATTTTTGAGCAAGTTTCTTTCGCGATTTAACCGTAATTAACATACCACACAACATCCCTTAAATAGTCTTTACAACCAACAAGCAAAGAAACGCCACACAAACAGACAATTAATCATTTTTTACCCTACAGACCACCACACTGTCGCTTTTTTTCACTAACTTCGCATGATAAACACCGAACACAATGAAATATCTCGTAACCGGGGGTGCCGGATTCATCGGCACCAATTTCGTGAAATATATCCTCCAGACCCATGGCCGACAAGCACAAATCTGTGTGCTCGACGCCCTGACTTACGCAGGAAACCTGTCATCGCTTCACGATGAACTGCAGTCGGAACTGATCAGTTTCGTCCACGCCGACATAGGCGACCGCGAGGCCGTGGACAGAATCCTGCTCGAATTCAAGCCCGACTACGTGGTGAATTTCGCCGCCGAAAGCCACGTGGACCGCAGTATCGATGACCCCGGCATATTCCTGCGGACAAACATCTTAGGCACCCAGAACCTGATGGACTGCTGCCGCAAGGCATGGCAGAACCCCGACGGCTCATACATGCCAGGAAAGCGCTTCCTCCAGGTAAGCACCGATGAAGTGTACGGCTCGCTGCTGCGCGACATACCCGACGGCAGACGCTTCGACATACCACACCCGCTCTGTGACGCCGCCGGCGGACGCAGCGAATCTACTGCCTACGGCAACGACTTCTTCACCGAAGACTCGCCGCTGCAGCCCCGCTCGCCTTACTCCGCCTCCAAAGCATCGGCCGACATGCTCGTGCTGGCTTATATACACACCTACGGCTTCCCGGCACTGATCACACGCTGCAGCAACAACTACGGTCCATATCAGTTTCCCGAAAAACTGATTCCGCTGATTATAAACAACGTGCTGCAGAACAAGCCTCTGCCAGTCTACGGCGATGGACGCAACGTGCGCGACTGGCTTTACGTCGACGACCACTGCGCGGCTATCGACACTGTGCTCCGGCGCGGACGACTCGGCGAGGTCTACAACATCGGAGGCTTCAACGAGAAGCAGAACATCGACATCGTGGGCATGATCATCGATGAAGTGGCACGACTCTGCAACGAAAACGACCGCTACCGCGCCCTGCTCGCAGAACCAGACCGACTGCCCGACCGCAGCCTTATCACCTTCGTGAAAGACCGGCCCGGACACGACGCCCGCTACGCCATTGACCCGGTGAAGACTGCCACCGAACTCGGCTGGGCGCCCCGAATCCCGTTCGCCGAAGGTCTGCCGCGCACCGTCAGATGGTATCTCGACCAACGCAAATGGGTCACCGACATTGTGGACGGCGACTATCAGATGTATTACCATAAAATGTATTCCGGACGATGAAAGGCATTGTACTGGCAGGCGGCAGCGGAACCCGCCTCTACCCTATTACCCGAGGCATATCGAAACAGCTTATACCGGTCTACGACAAGCCGATGATATACTATCCGCTGTCGACCCTCATGCTCGCCGGCATAAGGGAGATTCTGATTATCTCCACCCCCGACGACCTGCCGGGCTTCCGACGCCTCCTCGGCGACGGCGAGGCGCTGGGCGTGAAGTTCAGCTACGCCGAACAGCCCCGGCCCGAAGGTCTGGCGCAGGCTTTCCTGATTGCCCGCGACTGGCTCGACGGCGATGACGCCTGTCTGGTGCTGGGCGACAATATCTTCTACGGCCAGGGATTCACCGGCATGATGTTGGAGGCCCGCAAGCATGTGGCCCGAGGCGAGGCCGTGGTGTTCGGCTATCCGGTGACCGACCCGCGCCGCTATGGCGTGGTGGCCCTCGACGCCGACGGACGGGCACGCTCGATTGAAGAGAAACCCGAGAAGCCTGAAAGCAACTTAGCTGTGGTGGGGCTCTATTTCTATCCGTCCGATGTGGTGGATGTGGCGGCGAACGTGAAGCCCTCGGCACGCGGAGAACTGGAAATCACATCGGTCAACCGGCACTATATGGAGCAGGGGCGGCTCAATGTGCAGTGCTTCGGACGCGGCTTCGCATGGCTCGACACCGGCACCATCGACTCCCTCATGGAGGCCTCGGCCTTTGTGGAGGCCATACAGAAACGCCAGGGTCTGAAAATCGCCGCACTCGAAGAGGTGGCCTTCCGCCGCGGTTTCATCAGCCGCGAACAGCTGCGCCGTCTGGCCGAACCAATGCTCTCGAACGACTACGGCCGATACCTCGCCGAACTGGCCGACGACTCCACGGAAAATCAAAAGCTGAAATGAAATATCCCTTTCTTGACCTCGCGACCATCAACGCGCCTTTCAACGCGGAGATAAAAGACGCCCTCTGCCGCGTGACCGACAGCGGCAGATATATCGGCGGCCCCGAAGTGGAACGCCTCGAAGCCGCAATGGCCGAACTCACCGGCGCACGCCACGCCATCGGCACAAGCAACGGCCTCGATGCCCTGCGCCTGATTCTGCGCGGTTACATGGAGCTGGGACGGATGCGCCCCGGCGACGAGGTGATTGTGCCGTCGAACACCTACATAGCCAGCGTGCTCGCCGTGAGCGACTGCGGCCTGGTGCCTGTGCCTGTCGAACCTCGGCGCGACACCATGAACCTCGACTCCCGCCGGCTGGAAGAGGCTATCGGCCCGCGCACCCGCGCAATCATGGCCGTGCATCTCTATGGCCGCATCGCCACCAACGACCGCATGCTCGACCTGGCGGCCCGGCACCGCCTGCTGCTGATCGAAGACGCAGCCCAGGCAATCGGCGCCCGCGACGAGCATGGCCGTGCAGCCGGAAACATAGGCCACGCGGCGGGATTCAGCTTCTATCCCACCAAAAATATCGGCGCCTTAGGCGACGCCGGCGCCGTGACAACCTCCGACCCCCAGCTGGCCGAAGCCATCGCCGCCCTCCGCAACTACGGCAGCGACTATACATACCACAATATATATCAGGGACTGAACTGCCGCCTCGACCCCATGCAGGCCGCTGTGGTGGCCCTCAAACTGCCACACACCGCCGAGGTGAACGCTTACCGCCGGCGCCTGGCCGAGATTTACAACTCGGAAATTTCAAATCCGCTGATCGAGAAACCCCTCTTCCAGCCCGACGACTACTGCGTCTGGCACCAATATGTGGTGAAAACCGCCGAACGCGACCGTTTCAGGAACTTCCTGGCCGACAACGGCGTGGAGACCCTCGTACACTATCCCGTGCCGCCACACCTGCAGCCCTGCTATCCGCAACTGGCCGGGCTGTCGCTCCCTGTGGCCGAACAGCTCGGACGACAGGTGACAAGCCTGCCCATAACCGCTTGCACCTCGGAGCAGGACGCTCTCGAAATCAGCAGAATCATCAACCGATACTCAAATGATTGACCGCGATACATTCGGAAACCGCACCGCTCTGTTCCATACGTTCGGATGCAAACTGAACTTCTCCGAAACATCTTCAATCGCCCGACAGCTGGCCGAAAAGGGCGTCCGCAGGATTACTCCGGGCGAGACTCCTGACTTTATTGTCGTGAACACCTGCAGTGTGACCGAACTGGCCGACAAAAAGTGCCGCCAGACTATTCGCTCGCTACACCGCCGATACCCCGACGCCGCCATTCTGGTGACCGGCTGCTACGCTCAGCTCAAGTCCGACGAAGTGACCGCCCTGCCGGGCGTAGCCGTTGTGGCCGGCACCGACCGCAAAGACCTCGTCAGCGACTTCCTTGACCGCTGGACCGGCACGGGCGAGAAGACCCTGTCGGTGGAACCGGCAAAGGATTTCCGCCGCTTCACCCCGAGCTGCGAATGCGGCGACCGCACACGATATTTCCTGAAAGTGCAGGACGGCTGCGACTACTGGTGCAGCTACTGCACGATTCCGGCCGCCCGAGGCCGCTCCCGCTCCGGCACCATCAGCCAGATGGTGGACATGGCCGCCGACGTGGCGGCACGAGGCGGCAAGGAAATCGTAATCACCGGCGTGAACATCGGCGACTTCGGCCGCGCCAACGGAGAGTCGTTCCACGACCTGGTCCGCGCTCTCGACGAGGTTGACGGCATCGAACGCTACCGCATATCGTCGATCGAGCCGAACCTGCTCACCGATGAAATCATACGATTCGTGGCAGAGTCGAAACGCTTCATGCCTCACTTCCACATTCCGCTGCAGAGCGGCTCCGACGAGGTGCTGCGCCTGATGCGCCGACGCTATGACACCGCCCTGTTCGCCCACAAAATCCACGAGGTACGCCGCGCCATGCCCGACGCCTTCATAGGCATCGATCTCATCGTGGGCGCACGTGGCGAAACCGACACCCTCTTCGAGGAGTCGCTGCAGTTTATCGAATCGCTGCCACTGAGCCGCCTGCATGTGTTCACCTACTCCGAACGCCCAGGCACCCGGGCGCTGGAAATTCCGCATGTGGTGGACGAACAGACCAAACACCGGCGGACACGCCGAATGCTGGCCATAAGCGAACGTCTGCTCACCGACTTCACCGCCCGCTTTGAAAACTCTGTCCGCCCAATTCTGCTGGAACACCCGCGCGATGGACACCCATGCGGCGGATTCACCGACAATTATCTGAAAGTGGAACTGCAGAATCTGCCCGAAGGATTCGACCCGGCGGCGCTCGACAACACCATCATCGACGTGCGGCTCGGACGTCCGATTCCCGAGCGCGAGACCGTGGAGGGCTTCCTTATATGAGCATCGCTGCCCGGATCGGACACGCACTGCTGACGGCGCAGCTTCACATCTGGGCTCGTCTGCCGTTGTGGCTGCTCTACCTGCATGCCGATGTGGCCGCAGCTGTGCTGTACCATGTTGTGCGCTACCGCCGCAAGGTGGTACGCCGCAATCTCGAAGGCGCATTCCCCGAAAAAACGAAGGCCGAACTCCGACGAATCGAACGACAGTTCTACCGCAATTTCGCCGACTATGCCGTGGAGACCATCAAGCTGCTGCACGTCAGCGACCGCACGATTCTGAGCCGCATGCAGTTCGAGGGCATCGAGCTGATCGACAGCCTCCTCGACCGGGGACTCGACGTGGCCTGCTACTTCTCGCACTGCGACAACTGGGAATGGGTGCCCAGCATTACGCTGCACAGCCGCCACAGCGCTGCTACAGCCGCCTTCTGTCAGGTATACCGCCCGCTGAAAGACCGCTGGTTCGACGCCCTGATGTTGCGCCTGCGCAGCCGCTTCGGTTCGCACTCGCTGCCCAAAAGCACCGTGCTGCGCTCTCTGCTGCGCCTGCGGCACGACGGTCTAAGAACCGTCACCGGATTCATGGCCGACCAGAAGCCGAGCCACGGCGACGACTCGTTCGTGACCACCTTTCTCAACCGCCCCACAGCCATGATCACCGGCACAGAGACCCTGGCCCGGCGCATGGGCATGGCCGCCGTATATATGGATATGTACAAGACCGGACGCGGCAGATACCGCGCCGTCATCCGACCCATGTGCGACTCTGCCGCCGACACTGCTCCCGGCGAGCTGACCGCCATGTACACCCGCATGCTGGAAACCACCATCCGGCGCAACCCCGCAATCTGGCTCTGGAGCCATAACCGATGGAAAAGACCCGTGAAATTATGAAAACTGCAGTTGTGATATTGAACTGGAACGGCAGCGGACTCCTGCGCCGTTATCTGCCGTCGGTACTGGCCGGTACCGATGCCGCCGACGCAGCTGTTATCGTGGTCGACAACGGCTCGACCGACGATTCTGCCGATGTGCTGCACAACGACTTCCCCCAGGTGGAAGTGATGCGATTCAGCGAAAACTTCGGCTTCGCCGAAGGTTATAACCGCGCAATCGCCATGCTCGCCGACCGCTTCGAATACGTCGTGCTGCTGAACTCCGATGTAGCCGTACGCCCCGGATGGGTGAAACCGCTCGCCGCCTTCCTCGACGCCAATCCCGGCTACGCAGCCGTGCAGCCCAAACTCATAAGCGACACCCGGCGCTCACACTTCGAATATGCCGGCGCCTGCGGCGGATTCATCGACCGCAACGGATACCCCTACTGCCGCGGACGCATATTCGGAGTCTGCGAGGAAGACCACGGACAGTACGACAGCACCGCCGACGTGATGTGGGCCTCGGGCGCAGCTCTGGCCGTGCGCTCACGCGCCTATCTCGACTGCGGCGGTCTCGACAAGGACTTCTTCGCCCATATGGAGGAAATCGACCTCTGCTGGCGCCTGCGCCTGGCCGGCTGGAAACTGGCCGCCGTGCCGCAATCGGTGGTATACCACCTCGGCGGAGGCTCGCTGCCTGCGGAAAATCCCAAAAAGACATATCTCAACTTCCGCAACAACCTGCTGATGCTCTACAAAAACCTGCCCGACAGCAGCCGGAGACGCACCCTGCTGCGCCGACGACTGCTCGACACCATAGCCTGGGCCAGATACATGGCATCGCTCGATTTCAGAAACGCCGCCGCCATCTGGCGCGCTCACCGCGACTTCGCCGCCATGCGCCACAACTACGACAGCATGCCCCGCCCGTCGGCCGACCTCATCAAAGACCGCCCGGACATTCTCACTCAGTTCTATATCAAAGGCAAAAAGGAATACAGCCGCTTGCATAATTCAAAATGAATAATTATCTTTGCAGCCGGTATGCGCGCGACGCACACGCGAGCGCGGAACACTAATTAAAACAAAACTAATATAAAATATACCCCTATGTCAAAAATTACAGTAGTAGGCGCCGGCAACGTAGGCGCGACTTGTGCAAACGTGTTAGTGACCAACCAGATCGCTGACGAAGTAGTTCTCCTCGACATCAAGGAAGGCGTGTCGGAAGGCAAAGCCATGGACATCATGCAGACCGCTAACATCCTCGGCACCAACACCCGCCTCACCGGCGTGACCAACGACTACAAAATGACCGAAGGTTCCGACATGGTGGTCATCACCTCCGGCATCCCCCGCAAACCGGGCATGACCCGCGAAGAACTCATCGGCGTGAACGCCGGCATCGTGAAGTCGGTGACCGACCAGATTCTCGCCCACTCTCCCAACGCTATCATCCTCTGCGTGTCGAACCCCATGGACACCATGACTTACCTCATCCACAAGGTAAGCGGCCTGCCCAAAAACCGCATCATCGGCATGGGCGGCGCACTCGACAGCGCCCGCTTCAAATACTTCCTC
>CAMWUD010000116.1 GCA_947177365.1 uncultured Porphyromonadaceae bacterium
CGATTTGCGGGCAGCTTGCACCCCGGGGAAAACCACTATGGTGTGATTGCCTTCGAAATCCTTGCGGGGAGGCTGGGGGACAAGGGTGTTTGGTTCGGCATCAATGCCGGAGAGTGCTTTTACTGCGGCGCCCACGGCTCCGCTTATAATTGTGTCGACTGTCATTTTTTGCTTTTTACTATTTATGGTCTGCGAATTATGGACTGCAAAGTTACGATTTTTTTATCAATCGGCCATATATCCGTCCGGAGCCGACGGCTACAGATAGGTGTCGCCGAATTTCAGCTTTGCATCGGACACCATGTTCCGGATGCCTTGCTCTTCCGCCTTGGGACATATCAGCAGCACATCGCCGGCATCGGCCACGATGTAGTCGTTCAGCCCCTGGACGACTATCAGTTTGTCGTCGCGGACGGCAAATATATTGCCGCTCGAATTGTAGGTCATCACCTTGCAGTTCTGAGTCACGTTTCCGTCGCAGTTCTTAGGTGAGTTGTCGTAAAGCGAGCTCCAGGTGCCGAGGTCCGACCAGCCGAAGTCCACTGTCTCGACATAGACATTCGAGGCTTTTTCCATTACCGCGAAGTCGATGCTTATGCTCATGCAGCCGGGAAATTCGCTTTCGATAAACGCCCGCTCTCCATCGGTGCAGTACTCCGAAGCGCCCCGGTCGAATACCTGAGCAATCTCGGGAGCATGCTCACGCAGAGCTTCTATGATGCTTTTCGCCTTCCAGAGGAATATGCCTGAATTCCAGAAAAATTCGCCCGTCTCGATAAATACTTTCGCCAGCTCCAGATTCGGTTTTTCGGTAAAAGTCTTCACCTTGTTTAGTCCGGGTTCGACTTCCTCGCCAATCTGGATGTAGCCGTAGCCGGTCTCGGGGCGCGACGGATTGATGCCGAGTGTAAGCAGGGCGTCACGGCTCTCCACAAACTCGAAGCCGCGCAGAATGCTTTCCTGAAAGCTCTGCTCTCGCGTGATGAGATGGTCGCTCGGGGTGACCACAATCGATGCCTCGGGGTCGCGGGCCATTATATGACTGGCGGCCCAGGCTATGCAGGGCGCGGTATTGCGGCGTGCCGGCTCAAGGAGTATGGAGCTGTCGGCAATATCGGGGAGCTGCTGTTTCACCATGGAGGCATAGGCCTCGTTGGTGACCACCAGTATATTTTCCTTCGGTACAAGCGGAAGTATGCGGTCGTAGCTCATCTGGAGCAGGGAGCGTCCGGTGCCGAGAAAGTCGATAAACTGTTTGGGCAGGTTTGTACGGCTGTAGGGCCAGAAACGGCTGCCTATGCCGCCGCACATTATCACGCAGTAGCGGTGCGGACTCTTGTCCGGCGCGGTAGCGAGTGTATTCGGGTCAGTATTCATCTGTGTAAGTATGTTTGAATTTGAGACAGGAGAGTTCAGTTATCTTCTGCAATAATCGTGCCGCTCTTGGCCGAGCTGCTTCTGTATCTGTAAAAAAGCCAGCTGAAAAGCGCGGCCACCGCCAGTCCGCATGCCGCCGCGAGCTCGCGCGGCAGGCCGAATCCTTCCGGCATCGGAGCGCAGAGCAGGTAGCTTACGCTCACCACGGTCATATACAGCGCCGGAATCATGGCTATGTAATAGTTCTTGCCGTGCCGCAGCATCCAGATGCTCACGGCCCAGAGCGTAAATACAGCCAGCGTCTGGTTGCACCATGCGAAATAGCGCCACAGTATCTGGAAGTCAATCTGTATCAGAAGGAAGGTGACGGCAAACAGCGGAAGCGAGACCAGTATGCGCCGCAGGGTCGATTTCTGGTCGATTTTCAGAAAGTCCGCCACTATCAGACGGGCCGACCGCAAGGCTGTGTCTCCGGTGGTGATTGGCGCGGCCACAACACCCAACAGAGCGAGGATGCCGCCGAAGGCGCCGAGCCAGCTCCGCGATATGTCGTTGACCAGGGTGGCTGCCGAATGTCCCTCCACAGCCATATAGCCGCCGAGCGATTCATATCCGCCGGTAAAGGCTATGGCCGCCGCAGCCCAGATAAGAGCCACTATGCCTTCGGCCACCATGGCGCCGTAAAACACCGGGCGTCCGAGTTTCTCGTTTTTCATGCAGCGGGCCATCATAGGCGACTGGGTGGCATGAAATCCCGATATGGCGCCGCAGGCTATCGACACGAACATCATGGGGAATATCGGATAGCCGTCGGCACGGCGGGTATGCAAGCCCTCGCTTATGCCGTCGGGTATGGTCATGCCGCCGAAAAGCAAGCAGCACAGCAGACCGGCAGCCATGAACAGCAGCGCGAAGCCGAACACAGGATACAGCGAGCCAATCAGCTTGTCGACCGGCAATACCGTGGCACAGACGTAATATGCGAAAATCAGCAGCACCCATAGGCGTGCGTCAAGCCAATCAGGAGTCAGTCCGGCCAGAATGCCGGCAGGCGAGGTCACGAATACCGCTCCGACCATAAGCAGAAGCACAATCGAGAACACTCCCATCACAGCCTTGACCGACTTGCCCAGCTGGCTGCCTACAATTTCAGGCAGCGACAGACCGCCCATACGCACCGAAATCATGCCCGACAGGAAGTCATGCACCGCACCGGCGAATATAGTGCCGAGCACTATCCAGAGAAAGGCCGCCGGGCCGAACATCACCCCCATGATGGCACCGAAAATCGGGCCTATGCCGGCAATGTTAAGAAACTGTATCAGAAAAACTTTCCATGTAGGCATCGGTATATAATCGATGCCGTCGCGGCGGGAATAAGCCGGAGTAGGGCGCGAAGCGTCGGTGCCGAAAGCTTTCTCGACAAATGCGCCGTAAATGAAATAGCCGCCTACAAGCACGGCCAGGGAGATGAGGAATGCGGTCACTTGACAAATGAGGTTTGAAGTTATCAGAGCTTGCTCTGCAAGCAAAGATACGCACAATAATAATAAGCCGCAAGATTTAAACAAACATTAACTCCTTGAAATTACGGATTGTTCGGTACGGCGGCTGTTTCTAAATATTTTCATGCAAATTTTGGCAGTTGTCACTATTTTGCATAACTTTGCAAAAAAGCAAAATCTTATGGAAATTAAATATAAACGCATACTGTTGAAACTCAGCGGCGAGTCGCTTGCCGCTGGGCAGGGTCACGGCATAGACACTACCCGTCTGGACGAATACGCACGCCAGATCAAAACTGTCGTAGATGCCGGTGTAGAGGTAGCCATCGTCATAGGCGGCGGCAATATATTCCGTGGACTTTCCGGCGCCTCGCGCGGATTCGACCGCGTGAAAGGCGACCAGATGGGCATGCTTGCCACGGTAATCAACTCTCTCGCCCTCAGCTCGGCTCTCACCGCCATCGGACAGCCGGCTCAGGTGTATACCGCCATCAACATGTTCCCCATCGGCGAGCACTACAGCAAATGGCGCGCCATCGGCTCCATGGAAAAAGGCGAAGTGGCCATTATCTCCGGAGGTACAGGCAATCCGTTCTTCACCACCGACACCGGTTCAGCTCTGCGAGCCATTGAAGTGGAAGCCGACGTGATGCTCAAAGGCACACGCGTCGACGGCGTATATACCGCCGATCCGGAAAAAGACCCATCGGCCACCAAATTCAGCAGCATTTCATACGATGAAGTCTACAACCGCGGACTGAAAGTGATGGACCTTACCGCCACAGCGCTCTGCAAGGAAAACAAGATGCCTATAATCGTATTCGACATGGATACACCCGGGAATCTGGGCAAACTCATCTCTGGCGAAGAAATCGGCACTCTTGTCTACACTGAGAAATAATTCAAAAAAACATATTATATGACTGACCCCAAGACATATCTCGGCCCGGCTGAAGAGAAAATGGAACTCGCTGTGGCCTACCTCGACGAATCGCTCGCCCACATCCGCGCAGGCAAAGCGAATCCGAAGATTCTCGACGGCATACGCGTGGACTACTACGGCAGCGCCGCTCCCATAAGCAATGTGGCCAACGTGAGCGTGCCCGATGCCCGCACAATCACCATCACACCCTGGGAAAAAAGCATGTTCCGCGAAATCGAGAAGGCTATCATCAACTCTGAACTGGGCATTACTCCCGAAAACAACGGCGAGGTTATCCGCCTGTCCATTCCCCCGCTGACCGAGGAACGCCGCAAAGCGCTTGTAAAACAGTCGAAAGCCGAAGCCGAGCAGGCCAAGGTTTCGGTACGCAACGCCCGCCGCGATGCAATCGAAGGCCTCAAGAAGGCTATCAAGCAGGGCATGCCCGAAGACGTTGAAAAAGACGCCGAGGCAAGCGCTCAGAAACTCCACGACAAATTTCTTAAGAAAATCGACGACCTCTTCGCCGCAAAAGAAAAAGAAATTCTTACAGTATAATATGATACGCAACCTGCTTTTCGACCTGGGAGGCGTAATCATGGATATCGAACGCCGCAACTGTGTTGCGGCGTTCGATGCCCTCGGCCTGCCCGATGCCGACTCCTTCTTCGGCGAATACTCACAGAAAGGTCCTTTCATGCTTCTGGAAGAAGGCGCCATCAGTGTTGACGAATTTCATAACCGCATGCGTGCCGAATTTCCCCATGAAGTCACCGACAGTCAGATCGACGAGGCCTTTCTGAAATTCCTCACCGGAATACCGGTACACCGTCTGGAAGCCCTGCGGCGCCTGCGCGAGCATTTCGGCATATATCTGCTCAGCAACACCAACGTCATCATGTGGCAGAGCAAGATTGCAGACGAATTTACCAAAGAGGGACGCGTCCGCGAAGACTATTTCGACGGCATGGTCACTTCTTTCGATGCCAAGGCACTCAAACCCGCCCCGGAGATTTTCATCTATGCCGAAAAGACACTCGGCATAAAGCCGGAAGAAACCCTCTTCATCGATGACTCGCAGCGCAACCTCGACGCTGCCGCCGCCTTAGGCTTCAACACCCTGCTTGTGAAACCGGGTGAGGAATTCACCGAAAAAATCGCTGCCTGCCTTGAGCGCTAAGTTTGCGGCCATAGGCATGTTCGACGGTGTCCATACCGGACACCGCCATCTCTGGCAGCAGATAAAGGCCTTGTGCACGGCAGAAGGCGCCTCTTCGCTTGCCGTCACATTCCGGAACCATCCGCTCGAACTCATCGCCCCCGACAAGGCTCCACAATACCTGTGCACTCTGGAAGAGAGAACGGCGCTTCTACGCCAGGCCGGAGCCGACGACGTGCTGGTACTCGATTTCACACCGGAGCTGCGCAGCCTTACGGCAGCCGAATTCACCTCCATGCTGGCAAGAGAACACGGGGTCACAGACCTGGTGATGGGATTCAACCACAGCATCGGATGCGACCGCGTCTCCACACCGCAGGCATACTCTGAAGTCAGCCGGCTCACCGGCGTCAGGCTACATCCCGCCACAGAATTCAACCTGCCCGGCAACCGTTCCGTAAGCAGTTCGGCCATACGCCGGGCCATAAACGAGGGCGACATAACCGCAGCCTCGGTCATGCTCGGCCGCCCGTACAGCATAGGCGGAACTGTGTGCCACGGACAGCAGCTCGGCCGTACAATAGGCTTTCCCACGGCAAACATATCCGGCTGGCCGGAAAGGCAGATTATGCCGGCGCCGGGAGTATACGCTCTCGACATCACACTGCCCGACAAAAGCCTCCGCCGAGGCATGGCCAATATAGGGAAAAGACCAACCGTCGAAACCGGCGACAACGCGCCGCTGTCGGTGGAAGTCAACATATTCGACTTCAACGGCAATCTGTATGGCGAGCATCTGACACTTCACTTTCTGAAACGTCTGCGCACGGAGCAGCGCTTCGACTCGCTCGACAGCCTCCGCGAGCAGCTTCAGCGCGACAGAGAGGCATCATTGTCTTTGAGCCACTTACCCACATAAGGGGTAGGGCGGAGGGCATACGCACGCGACAGACAGGCGGAAGCCTCCGCCATGTCTCCGCAGTCGGCATAATAGTTGCCCAGATACAGCAGAGTGTCATAATCATCCGGCGCGATCTCAAGTATATACCGCCAGGTATCCGAAGCTCCGGCGAAATCTCCGCAAAGCATGTAGCCATAGGCGAGCGCCGACAGATACTCCACACTCCGCGGCAGCAGGCGGAGCATACGGCCGGCATATTCCACAATCATAGGCCCGTCGTGACGGAAACGGTAGTATTCGAGCAATGCGGCGTCGACCGGACGGCTCAGCCACGGCATATCGCGGGCTGAAAGCGCAAGAAAATCGCCGTATACCGATGCCCGCCCCACCTCGAACGAAAGCTCGCGCACACGGTCGAACAGCGGATAGATGCCCACCGAGTGCGCCGCAGAACGCTCAAGCAGGTCGGTCATGCGCAGCGTATCGGCCCGCATCGCTGACGCCACAATCGCGTGGGCGTAGGTGTCGAGCAAGTCGGGGCGCTCGGCAAGCATAAGCTCGTAGAGAGCCTGGGCGCTCGCCCATTCACCCTCGCCGAAATACTTCCCGGCCTTCACTGCCACAGCATCATATTCGGCCGCCTCGCCGGCTGCAACTGCCGCAAGCAACGCAAGCAGAAGAACACACAGTCTGTTCCGCACCTTCATCCCGAATCAGTATTTGAACGAACTGCCGCCGAGAAACTCTCTCAACAGACTCGTGGGCGGAATCATACGGTCGCCGATAGGCAGAAAATGACTTAAGAACTTGCGCAGACGGTATGCCTCGCCGTATTCAGGCACATCGCAGGGCACACTTTTGAGAATCTCCTCGCCATATTCCTTCATCACGCCAAGCTCGAACAGCAGCGACGAATTGAACGTGGCATCGGCATTCTCCTGATAGGGGAAAATCCAGCGTTCCTCGCCACGGCGCACACTCGGCCAACGGCGTATGGTCTCCTCCGCCGAAGCGCCACGGTATTTGTAGTCGCGGATTATACGGCGCAGCAGACGGTTGTCGGTCGTCGGCACCCAGTTGTGGTCGTCGACCGAAAGAGTGGTCAGCGCCGACACATACACTCTGAACTTCATATCCTCTGCTATATGGGCCGTAAGTTCCGGATTCAGGCCATGGATACCCTCGATAAGCAGAATGCCGTTGGGCTGGAGCCGGATTTTATCGCCCTTATACTGACGCTTGCCAAGCTCGAAGTTATAGCTGGGCAACTCCACTTCCTCCCCGGCAAGGATGCGGTTGAGGTCGGAATTGAACTGCTCCAGATCCAGAGCATAAAGCGACTCATAGTCATATTCGCCGTCGGCATCAAGCGGAGTCTGGTCGCGATTTATAAAATAATTGTCGAGCGAAATCATCTGCGGTTTCAGCAGATTGGTCATGAGCTGGATGGCCAGACGCTTTGTGGTGGTGGTTTTTCCCGACGACGACGGGCCGGCAA
>CAMWUD010000117.1 GCA_947177365.1 uncultured Porphyromonadaceae bacterium
CATGGACTTCTCCTTTCGCAGGCTCGCGTTTCTCAACGCGGATTATGTGGAATCGGAAACCGGAATTCACCACCGGGCTAATCTCGCCTGTTGCGGTATTGTATGCCATGTCTTCGAATGCCCAGGGGTAGCGTCCGGCTCCGACAACACCCATCAGTCCGCCGCGCACCTTGGATGCGTTGTCAACGGAATTTTCTCTGGCGGCCTCCTCGAAAGTGGTTTTGCCATTCAAAATAGCGGTGCGGATTGAGTCGAGTCTTGCGTGCGCCTTTTCGGCTTCGGCTGCGTTTTGCCCCGAGGGAATCATGATATGACTGACAGTTATTGTCTCAAGCATATGGTTGTAGCTCACGCGGGCAAGCGAGTCTTCGACGGCCTGGTCGCGCAGATATGGACGAGCAAGGTCGTTGCAGTACTTGACGAGTTCCTGACGGAATGATGCTGTCGTGTCAAGACCTGCGGCTTCCGCATCAGCGACTTTGAGCTTGTAGTTGACAAACATGTCGACATATTCGTCAAGTGTCTGAGGCTGCAGCTGTTGCGAATTGTTTTTCTTATAGAGATATTCAAATTCGCTCAACGGCACTTTCTTGCCATTGACAGTCATCAGCACGGGGTCGTTATTCTTGGCGCCTGCTGCAAAAAGGATTGCTCCGAGTACAGCGGCTGAAACAAAGTACTTTTTCATCAGTTATTGCGTTTTTTCACTATTCGTAATAACGCGTATGTTTGACGATTATTATATAATAATGCAAATTTTCATGTATCAGACAAGTGCAGCCGGAATGACTGAGTGTTTCATTCCGGCTGCAATATGGTAAATCTGCGAATGATTAGCGCTGAGAGGCACTATAGTTGGGTGCCTCCGAGGTAATAGCCACGTCGTGCGGATGGCTTTCGGCAACACCGGCATTGGTGATGCGGGTGAATTTGGCTGTGTGCAGGGTGTCGATGTCCGGAGCGCCGCAATAGCCCATTCCGGCTCTCAGACCGCCCAGCATCTGGTAGACCACTTCGTACAGCAGACCCTTGTAGGGCACACGGGCTGCAATGCCTTCTGGCACGAGTTTTTTCGCATCGGTCTCGTTGCCCTGGAAGTAGCGGTCTTTAGATCCTTTTTCCATGGCTTCGAGCGACCCCATGCCGCGATATGATTTATATTTTCTGCCGTTGTAGATGATAGTGTCGCCGGGCGATTCCTCTACGCCTGCAAGCATACCGCCGAGCATCACCGAGTGTGCGCCGGCCGCAAGAGCTTTCACTATGTCGCCGGAATATCTTATGCCGCCATCGGCTATAAGAGGCACATCAGTGTCGGCCAATGCTTTAGCCACATCATATACAGCCGACAGCTGCGGCACGCCCACTCCGGCGATTACGCGGGTGGTGCATATGGAGCCGGGGCCGATTCCGACTTTAACGCCATCGGCGCCGTTTTCCACAAGGTAGCGTGCGGCTTCTCCGGTGGCGATATTACCGACCACCACATCGATTTCCGGGTATTTTTCCTTAATGGCCCGCAGTACGCCGACCACCCCCTTGCTGTGTCCGTGGGCGGTGTCGATTACAAGTGCGTCAACACCGGCGGCCACGAGTGCATCGGCACGCTGCATGGAGTCAGGGGTGACGCCGATACCGGCGGCAACGCGCAGACGGCCGAGGGCGTCCTTACATGCGTTGGGTTTGTCTTTTGCTTTGGTGATGTCCTTGTATGTCACAAGTCCTACGAGCTTGCCTTTGGAGTCGACTACCGGCAGTTTCTCGATTTTGTGGCGCTGCAGGATAGTGGCGGCTTCTTCAAGGTTGGTGCTCTGGTCTGTGGTGATGATGTCTTTCGAGGTCATCACTTCATCAATCGGACGCTGCGGGTCTGTTTCGAAACGCAGGTCTCTGTTGGTGACAATACCTACGAGGAGTCCGGCCTCGTCGACAACGGGAATGCCACCGATGTGGTATTCCTCCATCATGTCGAGTGCGTCTTTTACGGTCGAGCCGCGAAGTATGGTCACCGGATCGTATATCATGCCGTTTTCTGCGCGTTTCACGGCGTGTACCTGACGTGCCTGCTCGGCAATCGGCATATTTTTGTGGATGACGCCGATACCGCCTTCACGGGCAATGGCGATTGCAAGCTGCGCTTCTGTCACGGTGTCCATGGCTGCTGAAACCAGAGGAACGTTAAGAGTGATGTTACGCGAGAAGCGGGTTCTGAGTTTTACGTCACGGGGAAGTACTTCCGAATAAGCCGGAATAAGGAGGACATCGTCAAAGGTGAGTCCTTCCATTTTTACGCGGTCTGCAATAAACGACATATTGTATTATTTATATATATGTGATATCTCGATTGATATGCCCGGGACATTGTCCTGCCGGGTTTATTGCATGCAAAGTTACGAATTTTTCTTGATTCAGAATGCAGATGAACATTACTTTTTGTATCTTTGCACAAATTTTTTTTGATATGCCAAACGCTTACAGGAAACTTTACGGCTTAATCGGCAAGCCATTGGGACATTCGTTTTCGGCCGGATTCTTCAACCGCAAATTCGAGGCTGAGGGAATAGATGCCATGTATATGAATTTCGAGATTGACTCTGTGGCGGAATTGCCGCAGCTTCTGGCCAGGTATCCGGCTTTGTCGGGGTTGAACGTAACGAGTCCGTATAAGCGCGAGGTAATCCCGTATCTGGATTCTGTAGACCCACTCGCCCGGGAAGTCGGAGCTGTAAATGTAATCCGTATCACACGGCGCCCCGGCGCGGAGCCTGTCCTTAGCGGATATAACAGCGATGTGCCGGGTTTCGAAGATTCGCTTCGTCCGGTTCTTGAAGACAGACGTGCCGCTCTGATTCTCGGCACCGGTGGCGCTGCCACTGCATGCCGTGCCGGACTTGACCGGCTTGGCGTGAAGTCGTTGCTCGTATCCCGGACACCGGGCGCCGGACACATATGCTATGGCGACATCACGCCTGAAATCATGCGGGAGCATACTATAGTGATAAATGCTACGCCGCTGGGCATGTATCCGCATGTGGGAGAGGCTCCGGATATGCCATATGAATATTTCACACCCGGTCATCTCGCTTACGATTTGGTATATAATCCGGAAATGACGGAATTTATGCGTCGGGCGTCCGCATACGGCGCTTCTGTGAAAAACGGTCTGGAAATGTTGCTGCTGCAGGCTTTCGAGTCGTGGCGCATATTCGGAAATTAGATCCGGTGCCCCCGGAGTGACGGACTTGCCGACATGCAAGCGCCCTATAGCAGAATTCCGCTGGTTCCGATAGCTGTCGGGCTTATCGCCGGTATCATTTTGTTTGATGCCGGTCTGCATTGGTCTGGGGCTGCCGCAATAACTGTCATCGCCGTCGCTTTACTGTATTTTCGTGACAGATTTTATACTTTCGGACTGCTTTCAGTCGGATTAGGCTGGTTCTGCGCATTCTGTCATGCTCCGGTGGCGTTGCTGCCGGATGCCGCAGGCAAGGACAGGGATATCCATGGAGAGATACTCCGCATAATGCCGTCAGGCGACAATATGCGTATGCTTGTAGAGGCCGACACTGTACACGGACGCTGCTATGAGCCTCCGGTGAGACTGTGGGTCATGTTGCTTTCCGACGAGACAGACGCCGGAATAGGTTCGAAAATCAAGGCTCGGGGACGTGTCGTGGTCTCAGATGATTTCGATGGCCTGCCATATGAGACTGATGCAGGAATATTTTCAAAGGCCGATGGCGCTGTCGCTTCCATGATTGTGTTTCGGCAGCATTTTACAACACTCAGTTCCGGAAACGGATACAGGGAAAGACTGCGGCAGCTGCAAAGCCGCATGGCTGATGCAATATATCTGTCGGGAGTCGAGGGTCGGACGGCCGATTTTCTTGTCGCCACAGTATGCGGTGAGGACAGCTATCTGCCAAAGACGACGGTTGAGATGTTCAGAGTGCTGGGGCTTGCCCATCTGCTTGCTCTCAGCGGCTTCCATGTGGCGATATTCGCATGGATGATATCGCTGGCCGTCTATCCGCTCAAGCTCTCAAGGCGCTATGCGCGACTGAGGCATATCATAGTCATGGCGACTGTATGGGGCTACGTTCTGTCTACCGGAATCGCGCCATCCACGGTAAGGGCGGCTCTATTGCTGTCGGTCGTACTTGCCGGCCGTATGATGCAGCGGCGGGGCGGCTCGTACAATGCCCTTGCAGCTTCGGCAGTGCTGATGCTGTGCGTGAGTCCATATATGCTGTTTTCTCCAGGATTCCAACTTTCTTTTGCAGCCGTTCTCGGACTGATGATATTTGCCGAGCCTCTGAATCCGTTCAACCGCAGACGTCGCTTTCTGCATGCCATGGCTTCGGCAGTCACAGTTCCTCTTGCGGCCGTACTCGGCACATGGCTTGTCTCGGCAATATATTTCCATACATTTCCATTGTTCTTTCTTCCCGCGAATATCGCTGTAGGCGCCATCGCTTCAGCGCTGATTGCCTGCGGAGTAGTCCTGATGATTCTGGGCCTGAACGGTTTCGGATGTCCGCCGTTGGCATGGGGTGCCGACTGTCTTTATAATGTATCGGATTCACTGTGTCGCAGCTTGATGGGTCTGCCGGAGACAGAGATAAGGAATATCGACATATCCTGGTATGCCGTATTGATACTTGTCGTGGCTACAGTGTTTTTAGCCGTGGCAGTGAACAAGCGCAGACCTGCGGCTGCAATCATCGCGTGCGGACTCTGTCTTCTGGCATTCTGTTCGCAGCGGCTTATGGCTGAAGAACCGCCGGCGGGAGAATTCTATATACCGGCCAATACAGATGATTCCCGTATGGTTATGCGACATGGAGGCTTCGCCGCGTTATATACAGGACTGCCGGAGGCCGCAAGTCCGGCGCTTGTACGTAAATGCAGCGAACGCTATTCCTTATGGCTTGCCAAGCGAGACTGCCGCGATGGATTTGTGATGGCCGACTCAATCGGCGATGTCGCCGGACTGCGCTTGCGAGGCAATCTGCTGTCTGTCGGCCCGTACTCTATATGGATTGTGGACAAAAGCGGCTCAATTCCGGAAATCAAGATAGACTATATCGTGCTCATGGACTCAGGCAAGGTGGATATAGATGAGATTGTGAGGAAGATGTCACCTCGGATTGTAGTTCTGACATCCGGATTGCGACCCGGACAGCGCGAAAAGTATGCAGCCACCTGCCGGCTTGCCGGACAGCCTGTCCATAATGCCGCAGACAGCACCTTCAGACTCCTATGGTGAGCTTTTATCAATGATGAATTATTAATGATTAATTATAAATTGCCCATTCTCCGTTCACTTGTCAGAGATAAATTGAACGTTATTCAGCTGCAATTGTTATCATTATGAAATGTCTGACATCAATGGACACTTTGGCAAAGTTTTTGCATAAAAAACAATAGAATCATGAAAAGAAATACAACGCATACCAAAATGAAAGATAATAAGAATAACGAAAAAATAGAGGATGTGACTCCTGAAGTAGACGATATTCTTGATACTGAAGACGAACAGACCGAACTCGCCGATGCACTCAATGAAGAAATCAGCGAAATGGACGCTCTTCGACAGCAGCTTGAAGAGGCAAACGCGGCTGTGGAGAAAGAAAAAAAGGACTATATGTTCCTCATGGCCGATTTCGACAACTTCCGCAAACGGGTACGCCGTGAGAAAGAAGACTTGCTCAAGAACGGCAACGAGAAAGTTCTGGCCGGACTGCTGCCCATAGTGGATGATTTCGAGCGAGGCCTTGAAGCCACTAAGGATTCGGCTGATCCCGAATCAATCCGGGAAGGTATGGAACTGATTTACAACAAGCTCGTGAAATATCTTGAGCAGAATGGAGTCAAAGCCATGGAGTCTACCGGCAAGGACTTTGATGCCGATCTGCATGAGGCGATCGCAACCATACCGGCTCCTTCGGAGAATCTGAAGGGAAAGGTTGTGGACACCACACAGAAAGGCTATACAATCAATGATAAAGTACTGCGCCATGCAAAAGTGGCTGTAGGCGAATAAGAGCCGGTTCGACAATAAACAACAATACTTCAACACAGCGGCTATCATGAGCGATAAACGAGATTATTATGAAGTGCTTGGCGTGGCGAAAAACGCCACTGCCGACGAGATAAAGAAGGCCTATCGTAAGATGGCCATCAAATATCATCCTGACAAAAATCCAGGCGATAAGGAAGCCGAGGAGAAATTCAAGGAGGCGGCCGAAGCATATGATGTGCTGTCGAACGACGAAAAGCGTCAGCGTTATGACCAGTTCGGACATAACATGGGACAGCAAGGCTTCCCCGGTGGCGGCTTCGGAGGATTCAGCGGCGGCGGAATGTCGATGGACGATATATTCTCGATGTTCGGCGATATATTCGGCGGACATATGGGAGGAAGCGGTTTCGCCGGTGCGACAGGCGGACGCCAGCGTCAGCGCCAGCGCAGAGGCACCGATTTGCGCATACGTGTCAAAATGACTCTTGAGGATATAGCCAACGGCGTTGACAAGACTCTGAAGATTCCAACTTTTGTAAAATGCGAGCATTGCAACGGCACCGGCGCCAAAGACGGTGTAGCATTTGCCACATGCCATACATGTCATGGCAGCGGCACTGTGACACAGGTGCAGAATTCCATATTCGGAGCCATGCAGTCGCAGGTAGTGTGTCCGGAGTGTGAAGGCTCTGGAAAGACAATCACCGAACGCTGCTCATATTGTAATGGCGAAGGTGTGCAGCGCAAAGACCAGCAGATCAGTTTCCATATTCCGGCAGGAGTGTCTGAAGGCATGACTCTGACTGTACGCGGAAAGGGCAATGCTCCGCGTCGCGGCGGAGTCAATGGAGATCTACTTGTCGTAATAGAGGAAATCAAGCATCCGGAACTTATCCGCGACGGCAATGATGTAATATACAATCTTATGCTTGATCTACCTACCGCAATACTCGGTGGCAGTGTGGAAGTGCCTACAATCGGCGGTCGTGCACGTCTGAAGATAGCAGCCGGCACACAGCCCGGCAAGGTACTCAGACTCCGGGGCAAGGGTCTTCCGGCTCAGGACGGCGGCGCCAGAGGCGATGAACTTATCAATGTGATGGTCTACATACCTGAGAAGCTCAGCGACAGCGAGCGACAGGCCGTGGAAGCCATGCGTAATTCACCTAATATCACCCCGACCGAAGCGGAAAAGCAGAGAATATTCTCAAAGCTGAAACATATATTCGAGTAATTTCCAAATAATATAAAACGACCTCGGGCAGTCTGAGTATGC
>CAMWUD010000118.1 GCA_947177365.1 uncultured Porphyromonadaceae bacterium
GCGGCCTTTTTTGTGCAAATGATATTACTGATTTTCAACCATCTGACAAATATTTTATGTAAATTAGTGCGTTGAAAGATGTATGTTTTATGTAAATTAGTGCGTTGCAGAGTGTGCATTTTATGTAAAATAGTGCGTTGAAGAGTGCATATTTTATGTAAATTATTGCACTGGACACATTAATTTCGTACCTTTGCATACTAAAATACATATAGAAATGGATAAAAGAGTACTTGAAACAATACTTACAGATCAGGCGGAGGAACTAGTATTGAAACAGAATCTTCGCTTCTGCCACCGCAAGGAGGAGGACCACATAGACCTGAAGAGCATTCAGGCGCAGGTGGTGATTGGAGTGCGTCGTAGCGGCAAGTCCACACTATGTTATAATGCGCTCACGAGAAAGGGTATCAAATTTGCTTATGTCAATTTCGATGATGAACGACTGATACATCTTACCAGCGAAGACCTTAACGATGTATTGGAGGTTCTTTATAAAATCAATGGTGAATTCAACTATCTGTTCATTGACGAGATTCAGAATATTCCGGAATGGTATCTGTTTGTCAACCGACTCCTTCGCAAACAGATGCACGTCATAATAACGGGATCAAACGCCAAGCTGCTGAGCGGAGAACTTGCCACCCATCTCACAGGGCGCCATCACACTATATCCTTGTATCCATTTTCATTTGCCGAATACTGTGATTTGAGGAGGATTGATGTCAAATCAAGAACGACAAAGGCGATTGCCACCCTCAGAGCGGCATTCGACGATTACGTCCAACAGGGTGGTTTCCCCGAACTTCAGTTTATCGAAAACGACAAAGACTACATCGGCGAATTGGTCAACAATATATTAAGGCGTGATATCGAACAACGTTTCAATGTAGCCTTCACCTCGGCCTTTGAAGATTTATCACATCATCTGCTCAATACAGCCCCAACCGTCATTGTCGACAAGACAATCCAAGAATCATTCGGCTTCAAATCGCCACATACGGCAAAGAATTACGTAAGCTATCTTAAGCAGGCATACCTGCTGGTCGGTCTGCACAAATACTCGCCCAAGAGCCGCTTGAGGTTAGCGGGCGAAAAGGTATATCCGATTGATGTGGCATTGATGAACAGACGTTCGGACGCATTTGTCGGGGATAATCTCGGATGGAGACTTGAAACCATCGTATATCTTGAATTGATGCGTAGGTACAAGTCCAAAGGGCTTGACATATACTATTATATTGACCGCACGGGAGAGTGCGACTTCGTAGTATGTGAAAATCGCAAGGCAATTCTTGCAGTTCAGGTCTCATACGACATTTCATCGGCGAAAACGAAAAAACGGGAAATATCGGGGCTGTTGCTCGCCGCTCGAAAAACCGGATGCGACAATTTGTTGCTTTTGACCGACCATGACTACGAGGACATCACTCAGGATGGGTATTCGATAGCAATCCGCCCCGTCTACGATTACGTATTGGCTCCTTGAAATGTGACAGGTAATTCAGTGACAACGATTGTCTCTTAGAATGTTAGTTAAGAGCCAATTCTTAACTTAATCCGGCAACCGTTGCCTGCGGCCACATAGCAGCCGGACGGAAGCGTCGAAACATCTACAGAACCTCGGCCAGTGGCTACCTTGCGGCCATCAATTGAATACAGCTCTATCGCAGCATCCGCTTTTCCCGACTTTACAACACGACCGTCATATACAAGGCCTCCGGCATTATCCGCTTCTATATCATCGACAGCTGATATGGCATTGACCCTGCACACAGCAGTCAGACCGTCGGCCGAAGCCCTCAGTTCGGTATCGCACTGCATTCTGGCATATACATTGACCGTAGCCCGGCGACCGTTGTATTCAATATTGAGAATATCAAGCGCATAGGCATGCTCGGCCCGAATATCAAGCCAGTCGGCACTGCAGCCCGTCACTGTGAAAGTCACCGATGCAGTCTCTCCCTCTTTAATAGACAGCTCCGCTTTGTCGCAAGCTATATTCAAAGCCTTGCGCTCGTAGAACAGACGCATACCGTAGTTATGCAGCGGACTCAGCCATGGAGTGCCGGAATCATAACCGAACCTGAAACCCTGCTGCATCAGAAACACATCGTCTATGTCATCGGCTATGCGGGTAAGACCTTCGGTCGAAGTCTTGGTCGGTTCTATGCCGCTGTCTAACGGTTCGAGGCTACTGACAGCATGATTGCTGCTCAGCGCCTTTTCGAGCAACCGGCGGATGTCATATATCGGTTCACCGTCGTCCGTGGTGCCGGTCTGCACAGGCGCCTCATTGTCTACCGTTGCACCCACGATACGGTGTGCCGTGTCATACTGGCGGCGGAACTGCTCCTCCGGATATTCATCGGGTGTGATTATCGCCGTCAGGTTCACTATATTATAATACACCAGCGATACCGAAAGCATAGCCGGATTATTATAGATTGCGGGGTCGGCTTCAAGTCGTCCTATAATTCCTCCGGCAACAGGACCGGCATCCGAATCTTCCGCAGTGGCTTGTATCATGCCGTCGACAAGACAATTGTTTACCAAAATACGCCGGCTGTATCCTATGATTCCTCCCACCGTATGACGGGCATACAGACTGCAGTCGCTATGGCAGTTTCTTATCATCGACTGCGAACCTTCCGACAATCCTGCAATGCCTCCCACCTGACTGTCGCCGCGAAGATAGCCGGAAGACGCGCAAGCTAACATCTCGGTTCCCTCACCGATACAGCCGACAAGTCCTCCCAAAGCCGAGGCGGAAGGCAGATCAATCCATGCGTCGGACGACATTGCCAATGTTATATGGCAGTCGCGCGCCATGCCGGCCAGACCGCCGAAACAACCGCTGAAATCAGGCGACTCCGCTACAGTATGGCAAACCATGACATTGGTGAATGTACAGTCGGTCGCCTCGCCGCAAAGCACTCCGGCGTATTCCGCCGACGGTGTCTCCGGAGTAAATACCGCATCGGCAAGCACAAGGTCGGTCACAGTGCAGCCTTCCATGCGTCCGAACAGTCCGCTGTACTCGCCTGAAGCGCTGATACGCAGATTCTTTATCATATGTCCGTTGCCGTTTATATTGCCCCGGTAGGGTTCGCCCTGCGGTCGGAGCAGCATGTTTGAAGCGTCGATGTCGGCAACGATATTTATGTCGGCGTCCGGGTCTGACAGCAGGAAAGCTTCCAGCTCCGATGCCCGCGAGATATTGATTACGTGTCTTGCCGCCGATGCGCTTGCCGGCATAAGGCAGACTGCAATAAGTACTATGGATATGTGTTTTAACAGGTTCATGCCACAAAGATACGATTTTTCCACCATTTTTTACACCGTTTGCATAAATATTTGTAATTTTACACTCATGAAAGCTTTACGCACCTGTTTCGGAATGGCGCCGGCCACAGCCTTGCTGCTCTTGCTGACCACAGTGATTGCCGTCGCCTGGTTTCTGCCTGTTGACTGCGTCGACGATGATATGGCTTATCGGCGCGTAGTCACTGCTGTAGACTATCCCTGCCTCTATGGCAATTGCGAAGGACCGGAAATCGACGGCTTAGGGGATGCCTTGACAAGCTGCGCATTCCACTACCGCTACGTCTACGGACGTCTTGCCGACAAATTTGTGATACTCAGCACACTCCTGCCACAGTGGCTGGCCAACAGCCTCTGCGGCATCAGCATTGGTGTCATGGCGTGGCTGATTGTGCTTTGCGGCGGAGTAGCCCGACGCCCCTGGCTGGCAGGAACCGCTATTCTGCTGATGTGGCTGTTGCTGCCCTGGTATGACCTACATTTCGAACGCGCCTACATTTTCAATTATGTAGTCACAAGTTGTATGCTGTTTGGCTGCATATATCTGTACAACACAGGCAAAGGCAGAAGATGGATTTTCGTCATAGCCTTTGCGGCAGGAATGTCGCAGGAAATTTTCGGCACCGGCCTGCTGCTATGGTTATTCATCAATCTCATATGTAGCCGGAATCGCAGCCGAAGACAGAGCTTGATCACACTTGCCGCATTTTCAGGATGGCTTATCATGTTGCTTTCTCCGGGTGCCTGGGCACGCTTTTTTGTCGAGAATGCGGTATATCACGCCGATGGTGAGTCTATGTCCTACCTGGTATTGCTGCGCATGCGGTTCAGCAGACTGCTGATGGCTCTGATGCCGATGATTATCTGTACTGTGCCGGTGCTGTATGCCCTCATCCGTCGCAGAATGTCATGGCGGCAGGAGTTGCCGTGGCTGGCACTTCCGCTGTGCTCCACCGCTATGGCGCTGCTTTTTCTTGAATGGGGACGTTTTCTGTGGATGGGATACGTGGCAGCAATAATATTGCTGATGCATACAGCCGCATGCCTCAGCTTTCCGCCACTGAAACGCATATGGCGCATAAGTGCCGCCTCAGTTGCTATTGCCGTGTATTGTCTATGGGGCGCACAGTTAGCAAACACTCAGCGAAATATAAGCCATGCCCAGCATGACGTAAACCGCCGGCTTGCATCCGGTGCAGGATACGCCGTGGAGAACGATATGCCCGACTGGCGCCTACTGCCATGGTATGTGGCGGCTCTTGTGGTGCCAAACGAAGGACGCTATCCGAACGTACCTTACTGCCAGGGCATGTACTTTGGCTATGGCGACTCGGTTGTTTATATCCCGCGCGGCTTCTCCGGCAAGCCAATCCGTCAATGGCCCAGACTGCCGGGCGCCAACAATATTTACGGCGCGGACGGCCGCTATTACACTCCCGCCTGCAACGGAAAACCCGCACTTGAAATCACCTACGGAGAATACCTGCCGGCTGCATCGCCGGCCGACCGCCTCTTCGGACTGCTGCGTGGATACAGCAATGCCGGATGCAAGCACCCGGCACTTAACTTTTATACTGAATCCGGTAAAATCTGCGGCGAGCCGGTATATGCGGTATATTTAGGCGAAATGCCACGCGGTCTGGATAGCCGCCGGATTCTACGAGTCGATACTATACGTTGAAGCGGAAGTGCATGATGTCGCCGTCCTGCACCACATATTCCTTGCCTTCGACCGACAGCTTGCCCGCTTCACGGACAGCAGTCTCGCCGCCGAGGGTCACATAGTCGTCGTATTTGATGACCTCAGCGCGGATAAAGCCCTTCTCGAAATCCGTATGGATGATGCCCGCGCAGCGGGGAGCCTTGCTGCCCCGGATGAATGTCCATGCACGCACCTCGTCGGCTCCGGCGGTGAAATAGGTCTGCAGGTCGAGCAGACTGTAGGCCGCACGTATCAGACGGGCCACACCGGACTCCTCAAGACCGATTTCATTCAGAAATTCCTGACGCTCCTCATAAGTGTCGAGCTCGGCAATCTCACTCTCGGTCTGTGCGGCCACGACAAGCAGTCCGCTGCCTTCGCTGGCTATCGCCTCGCGTACCGCCTCGACATATTTATTGCCCGAGGCAGCCGACGCGTCATCCACGTTGCAGACATAAAGCACCGGCTTGGCGGTAAGAAGGAAAAGCTCGCGGGCGAACTTCTGCTCATCCGGGGTCTCGAATTTAACCGAACGCGCGGGCAGACCCTTGTCGAGGGCCTCCTTGATCTGAGCCAGCACACCATACTGGAACTTGGCGGTCTTGTCGCCTCCGGTCTGGGCGGCTTTCTGGGTCTTGGCAATCCGGGCCTCTACCGTCTCCAGGTCCTTCAGCTGAAGTTCATAGTCGATGATCTCCTTGTCGCGCACCGGGTCGACCGATCCGTCGACATGAGTGATATTGTCGTCGTCGAAACAGCGGAGCACATGGAGTATGGCATCTGTCTCGCGGATATTGGCCAGAAACTTATTGCCCAGCCCCTCGCCTTTCGACGCGCCCTTCACCAGACCGGCGATGTCGACAATCTCCACTGTGGCCGGCACCACCGACTTGGGCTGACACATCTCCACCAGACGGTTCAGACGGTCGTCGGGCACGGTAATCACACCCACATTAGGCTCGATGGTACAGAAAGGGAAATTGGCCGACTGCGCCTTGGCGTTCGACAGACAGTTGAAAAGAGTGGACTTTCCCACATTGGGCAGTCCCACAATACCGCATTGTAATGCCATAAATATCTATAAAATCTTAATGTTGTTTATTTGGATTGCAAAATTACAAAAAAAATCAGTAACTTTGCAGCCGCAAAGGTCTTTTCGGCACAAGCCCGGAAATCTTTCATCGCAAGAACACAGATTAAACATTATTATAAATCCAATAGCCACTATGGTAAGCTACAAAGAACTCGGCCTTGTAAACACCCGCGAGATGTTCAAGAAGGCCATCGAAGGCGGATACGCTATCCCCGCTTTCAACTTCAACAACATGGAGCAGCTCCAGGCAATCATCAAAGCCGCTTCTGAAGAAAAATCCCCCGTTATCCTCCAGGTTTCCAAAGGTGCCAGAAACTATGCAAACGCCACTCTCCTGCGCTACATGGCCCAGGGTGCTGTTGAATACGCCAAAGAACTCGGCTGGGAAAATCCCCAGATCGTGCTTCACCTCGACCACGGCGACAGCTTCGAACTCTGCAAGAGCTGCATCGACTGCGGTTTCTCTTCGGTGATGATCGACGGCTCTCACCTCCCCTACGAAGAAAACGTGGCTCTCACCAAGCAGGTTGTAGACTACGCTCACCAGCACGATGTGACCGTTGAAGGCGAACTCGGCGTTCTCGCCGGCGTCGAAGACGAAGTTTCATCAGACCACCACACATACACCGACCCCGAAGAAGTAATCGACTTCGCCACCCGCACCGGCTGCGACTCGCTCGCCATCTCTATCGGTACTTCTCACGGCGCATACAAGTTCACTCCCGAACAGTGCACCCGCAACGAAGAAGGCAAGCTCGTTCCCCCGCCGCTGGCATTCGACGTGCTCGACGCCGTTATGGCCAAACTCCCCGGCTTCCCCATCGTACTCCACGGCTCTTCTTCTGTTCCCCAGGACGAAGTGGACACCATCAACATGTTCGGCGGCAAGCTCCCCGACGCTATCGGTATCCCCGAAGAACAGCTCCGCAAGGCTGCAAAGAGCGCTGTATGCAAAATCAACATCGACTCCGACAGCCGTCTGGCCATGACAGCTGCCGTTCGTCGCGTATTCGCTGAAAAGCCCGCCGAATTCGACCCCCGCAAGTACCTCGGTCCGGCTCGCGACGAGATGGAGAAACTCTACAAGCACAAAATCGTGAACGTGCTCGGCAGCGCCGGCAAGGCATAAGCCCACGTCACTGAAAAAGTATACTCGAAGGGGCGTCTCT
>CAMWUD010000119.1 GCA_947177365.1 uncultured Porphyromonadaceae bacterium
TTGCATTTTTATTGGTCGCATCGGCAGTATGCGCCAAAGCAGACCGTCTGTGGATAATCGGCGAGGCGACTCCGTCGGGCTGGGACACAGACAGAGCCACTGCTCTTCTGTCGGAAGGCGACAGCAAGGAGTTTTCAGGAACTATCTATCTGAAAGCAGGTCAGGATTTCAAGTTCATGACTGTGCCTGACTGGGGCAATGAGGAGTACGGCTCCGCGCCGGGCGCCTCTATCGTGGACGGTGAGATTGCTCTCTCGAAAGGAACCGACGACAACGGTTACGGCAAGCTGCAGGTCGCCGAGGACGCTAATTATCACATAGTCGTCAATACGGATGCACTGACTGCCAGAATCGAGAAGTCGGTCTATCAGGATTCTGAGATTACGATGAGTTCGTTGTTCCTCGTGGGCGGCGCCACTGCCGGTGGATGGGATGTGATGAAAGGCACCCCTCTGTACCAGAGCAAGGAGCTTCCGTATGAATTTGAGTCAGGAGAGACCCGGCTCAATGAAGGCTCGTTTAAAATAGCTATTTTTCTGAAAGGCGCTTGTTCGTGGAATCCGGAATTCTGGTATTTCCGCGATGCCGCCGACGACAAGAAGATTGCCAGAGGGCAGGACGGCGATGTTCAGTGGAATATCGCAGAAAATGGCACTTATTCCGTACGGGTGAATGTAATCGAAAATTCAATATCCATAACTCCCGACACCTCTTCGTTTGTTTCATCTGTCGCTGACGACTGCAATGAAACTCCTGAATATTATACTCTGACCGGTGTCAGAGTGGATAATCCCGGTGCCGGTATCTATATTTGTAAAAGAGGTTCGACTATAAGCAAGGTCGTAGTGAAATAACCGACTCTAAGTTTCGCAAACTTTCGCTTGCGAAAGTTGAATATCTGAAAAGTTTGACGTAAATATAGAGGAGTTTTCCACTGTGGAGAACTCCTCTTTTCAATTATCAGGAGATTCGGGCAGCTCGCGGCTGAGCGACGTGGACTGGCGCTTACCCTTGGCTCCGAGGTCGATGAGCTTGCGGCAGGTCTTGGGTATGCTCTGGCCGGAATCGCGAAGCTTGCCTAATGCCTGTTCGTAGCTGCTGCAGGCCGCTTTCAGCTTGGTGTCGATGTCGGTGAAGCACTTCATGAAGGCGTCGACGCGGTCGAGCATCTCGCCGGCAAGCGCGTAGACCTGTTCGTGGTTGCGGGCCTGGGTAATCTGGCGCCACGTCATGTCGACGATGCGTAGGGCGGCGTAGAGAGTCTGTTCGTCGGCTATATAGACTCCCTGCTCCATGGCCCTGCGCCAGAGATCGGGTTTCTGCGATGTGGCAGCGTAGACTGCTGCCGTGCATGGCACAAACATTATCACATAGCCCAGTCGCGTGCGCGGAGCCTTCACATAAGAGGAATAGTCTTTGCGTACAAGTTCGCGGACATGGTTCTCGATGCTGCGTACGTGGGCTGCCAGCGCTGCCGCGCGTCGCTCTTCAGTCTCGGCATTGCTGTAGTCGAGGAACGCCGACAGCGACACTTTCGCATCGATAATCACATCGCGCTCGTTGTCGAGATGCAGAATCACGTCGGGGCGCATCAGTGAGTCGCTGTCGCGCATCACCACCTGGGTGTCGAAATGCACACCTTCGGTAAGTCCCTGCGATTCCAATAGTTCGGTCAGCACGATCTCGCCCCAGTCGCCCTGGATTCTGCCGCCGCCCCGGAGGGCGTCGGCCAGCCGGTCGGCGCTTTTGCGGGCGGCATCGCTGTGCTCCATCACCATGCGGATATTGTCCGACAGCTGGCCGCCGATTTCAGAGTGGCGGATTGTATTTTCGCTGACAGCGCGCCGCATCTGTTCGATGTTGATGTTGAGAGGCTCAAGAATCCGGCTTACGCTCTCGCTGCTGCTGCGTGCGAATTCGCTTTCGCGTTGCCGCAGCATCTCCGCTGTGGCCGACTCCAGTTCGGCTTTCATGCGTGCCACAGTCTCGTCGAACTTCGACTGCATGGCGAGCATCGACTCGCGTTGGTACCGCTCTCTGTCGGCGAGAGTGCGTTCGTTTTGACGGCGGCATTCATCGAGCTGGAATTCAAGCCGGTCTACCATCCTGTCGGCTTCGGCCACCTTGCGTCTGCCCAGCAGGTAGCCGGCGGCAGCGCCTGCGGCAAGCGCGCCTATTGTACATGTAAGAATCAGCATAAAGTCAATTGTCATTACTGCAAAGTTACGAAAAATCTTCAGACCCGTTCCCCGGCGTTAACAAATATTGGAGAACGGGGGCTGAACTCTTTCCAAGCATCGGCATATGAAAGCGGCGTGTCGCCGGGAAGGTGACACGCCGCTTTCAGCAGTCGTATCCACGAGCTGCGGTGCTATCGGACGGAGAGGACATGTGGACATGCCCCCGCTGTGGATAGCGGTGAAATTGTATATATCAGGTTGTTTAAAGGCAGGGGAATAGTGCCGGCAGACCATGGCTGTATGCAGAGCCGTGGCTGTCTGGAGCTTGTTGGATGTGAGTGATTGCCGTCAGGAGTCATCGTTGTGTCAGTGGGCATGGCTATGAATCAACAATTGCCGACAACAGGCAGCTAATACAGAATCAAATGTCGCAGACAGTGTTCTCCGGTCAGATACGACCGGAACACGCTATACCTTTGCAGGAGTGATATTGTTTTGATTCTGAGAGTTTAGCTGATTTACGGAGTGGTTGTCAGGGTGAGTTATACAATGTTGATTCGGCCGCAGCGACCGAATGACTGTTTCAGAAGGCATGCGGAGGCATGAAAACCATTCCGGGAAAGGAGGCAGATACTTATTTTTATGTCAGGCTATTCCATTGTCCGGCTCCGTGTGGAGCCGCCTTCATAAGTATTTGCCATGGTATTTCAAGCTTGTTTACCGCATCGGGCAATAATTTGTGCGGCAAAGGTAATGATTTTTTTTCATATTCCACAACTTTTTAAGAGCCAGTTCCACAATATTTGTTAACGCTGGGGCGGTCAAGTATTACAAATATAGTGGAAAGGCTCTTAACCAATCTTATGCAGAATGTTAAAATGTTCAGCGAGGCGCAAAAGACGGTTCAAGAATTTCCAGGTGAAGAGCATTTTCAATCTTTGAAATTGTCTCGATTGAAAGATTCTCAGTCCCCTTCAATACACGAGAAATATATTGCTGGGAGCAGCCCATTCGCTCGGCAAGTGCCTTTTGCGTTAATCCAAGTTCTTCCATCTTGTCAAGCATCATCATCGCGATTTTTTGCGAGTATCTCAGCCACGATTTATTCTTCACACGCCATTCTGCATTCTCCCGCCACTTTGAGGGAGTGATGCTTCGATGCTCGTTCAGCTTAGATATTGTTTCTTCTCTTGTCTTCATATCAACCTCCTTTTTTAATTCAGTTCACGAAGATAGTCATTAAACGAGTCCATATCAGATATTTCGTTCTCTATTAAAAATCTCCTTACTTTCTCCATACGAGCCAATTCAACCAATGTGTGTTCCCGCTCCTGCATGGTGCGTGTAAGTTTGATTGCACCGCCGGTTATAATATAGATACCAGGCTCCAACTTGATTGCATATATTCGTAACCATGAGGCATGACGTGGTGTATTGCGCAGACGAGCCTTCTCCTTTCCAAGCAACATTTCAGAGGTGCGGCTATTCTCCAGAGGTCTGAAAATTTCATCAAGATTGGCATCCGGGGAAATATCCATAATAAGACACTGCAATCTTTCACTGTCCTCAATGGTATCGTATATCGCTTGATTTACGTCTGTTATTTTGAAATAGGAGGCCAGATCTCCGATGTTCTGCTTAAAAAAAGTGCGCAACCATTTCACATCATTCCATTGGTCGAGAATGGTGTCGAGAACATTATCAAGGCAGTTATTGTATCTTACTGCCCATAAATTACCATTGTCTGTAATCTGGTCAAATTTCATGTCTTATATTTTCTACAAAGATACGAAGTTTTTATTATATATACAACTTAAAAGTTGTTTTTGTTCTTAAAGCGACCATGGCTCTTTCATTTGAGAATGCAACGCAATCATAAGTAAGCTCAGATTTTGCGTGTTACACAAAATTTTCTTTTGTATTTGCGTGACTTTTTGTAAATTTGCATCATTGCGCAAAATATGTGAAATAATATGATATGGCCACAAATACAAAAAGTAAAAGCGGACGGCGGAAGCCGGCGGGGGTAAGCGCTGTCAGTCGCCCCGGGGATATGACTCTCGAACAATGGCAGAAAGCCCTGCGACGTCAGGCGGCTGCAAATGAACATTTCGGAATAAAAGAACCTCTGGACGATGCCTGTCCGTTTGTGGTATCAAGTGCTAAAAGTGGCAGGGCATATAAGGTGTATTACTTTGGTTCGGAGTCGACGCAGAACCGATGTGAATGTATGGACTTCAAGACGAGCCAACTCGGCACATGCAAGCATATCGAAGCAATATCTCTGGCAAAAAACGGCAGATATGCCCGCCGGATATACAAGAAGCCGTTGCATACATATGTATATGTGGATTATCCAGCCGGGCGGAAAATCAGAATCCATCAGGGGCAGGATGTCAGCAGGGATATGAGCTG
The DNA here is from genome assembly GCA_947177365.1 of uncultured Porphyromonadaceae bacterium. Taxonomy (GTDB): domain Bacteria; phylum Bacteroidota; class Bacteroidia; order Bacteroidales; family Muribaculaceae; genus CAG-873. The sequence goes on from CAMWUD010000119.1 coordinate 4,596, forward strand.
TCATATACAAAAGCTTTTTGATGAAAACGGCGAGATTCGCGACCTGCAATGTGATCCGTCCGATTTTATTCGGGAAGCCCGTCGCTTCGATGAGGCTTTCGAATGGGAAGCAGACGCTCTTGGCATTCTGGTAGAGGAGCGCGACAGGATTCGCAGAAAGCAGCTGATTGAGGAAAAATATGCCTTGTCGAACTTCGATGGTCTGCTCAAGACATCGCTGCATCCATATCAGGCCGATGGCGTCAGATTTGCTTTTGAGAACGGACGCAGTATAAATGCGGATGAAATGGGTCTGGGAAAGACTGTGCAGGCTATTGCCACGGCTGAACTGCTCAGACGTGAAGGACTCGTCGGGTCTGTCATCATCATATGCCCGACTTCGCTGAAGTACCAGTGGCTGTCGGAAATCAGAAAGTTCACCGACTCTTCGGCCATCGTAGTGGAAGGAAATGTCATGAAACGCGTGGAACAGTTCAACGACTTGAACTCATTCTACAAAATCTGCTCCTTCCATGCGATTAGCAATACCATAAAGGCGAACTTCCTCCCGCATGCCGACATGATCATATATGATGAGCTGCAGCGCCTCAAAAACAAGGATACCCAGATGGGCAAACAGTTGCGCAAGCTCGAGTCGCAGTATGTGCTGGCTCTTTCCGGAACTCCTCTGGAAAACAAACTCGACGAGCTATACTCTGTCACCCAGCTCGTGAATCAATATGTGCTGGGGCCGTACTATAAATTCAATGCGGAGACTACGCTGACCGACAGTCTGGGCAAGACGGTAGGCTATATGAATCTGCACTCAGTGGCCGGGAAACTGGCGAACACCCTGATCAGACGGAAGAAGGCAGATGTCAGGTTGCAGATGCCGGCCCGGACCGATACAAATCTCTTTGTGCCGATGACCAAGGAGCAGCGTGCCATTCACGAAGAGTCGAAATTTCAGGTCTCGATTCTTGTTGACAAATGGCGGCGATTCCGCTTTCTCAGCGAAGCCGACCGCAAGCGCCTCCTTTTGCTGCTTTCTACCATGAGAATGGTATGCGACAGCACCTTCATTCTTGACCAAAAGACTCGCCATGACACCAAAATCGATGAGGCGATGGCTATCGTTTCAAATCTGCTTGACAGCGACGAGGGAAAGGTTGTGATATTCAGTCAGTGGGAGCGAATGCTCCGGATTCTTGCAGAGGAGCTTGCCGACAATGGAATTGACTTCTGTTTTCTGCACGGAGGGGTGCCGTCGGTGAAACGCAAGAACCTTATAGACCGTTTTCGTGATGATTCGGAATGCCGTATATTTCTTTCGACAGATGCCGGAGCCACCGGTCTCAACCTTCAGAGCGCGTCGCTGCTGATTAATCTTGACCTGCCTTGGAATCCGGCCGTGCTTGAGCAGCGCATTGCCAGAATATATCGTCTGGGGCAGGAGAATCCGGTGCAGATCATCAATATGGTGGCTCGCGATACAATCGAAGAGCGTATGCTCGCGACACTTCGATTCAAGTCAGACCTCGCAGCCGGAATCCTTGACGGTGGCGAGGATGCTGTGTTCTTCGATGGCGGTAAGTTCGACAAGATTGCCGAAGTTGTCGATGAAGTCATCAACGAGCCGGAGCAGGATGATGACGGGTCTGTTGCCCCGCAGGCGATTAGTTCTGAACCGGATGGCCCCGAGCTGATTGGACAGGATACCTGCGCATCCGATGCAGATGTGACGGCAGAGAACTCTGCCACAGAAAGCGAAAGACCCGGACAGAGTCCGCGTGTTCCTGCGGATGATACAGCTGCAAGGTCATCTGCTGCCGGTCGCAGAGGAGAGAGGAACAATAAGAAAGAATCACAGCCAGCACCCACGGATACCCCCGAGGAAATCAGGAGAACAGTAGCCGGTGGGTTGGAAGCATTAGGCCGTATAGCCGACATGCTGCGTACTCCGGAGTCAACGAATGCTCTTGTTGATGCTATTGTTACGGAAGACCCCGAAACTGGCCGGACTTCGCTCAATATTCCAGTGCCGGACAAGGCTACAGTAGTCAATATCCTTTCGGCTTTTTCTGCCTTCCTTAATAGATGAACGGCGGCCAATGAACAATGGACAATGATTTCGGAACATATAATGGCGACACCGACCACGATATGTGGGTGGATTATACAGCAGGGCAGTATGCGGAAAACTCAAGGGGGATGTATTCTGTCGCCGTTGGCAATATTAGACGGAATGCACCGCTTTCCCGTGAGCAGATTCAGCGGCGTATAAGCCGGTCGGCAACTTCGGTAGGACAGTCGAAATACTGCGAAAAACTCATCAGAGCTCATTCAACCCTTAACGGCCTGTTATAAATACCTTCGCCTCGGCTACTCGCCGGTGCTCAGCGTTTAACATTTATTGTCGAACCGGCTCTAAAAATCATCGTCCATCATGTCGTAGTCATCCTGCTCGTCGTGAAAATCGTCATACGACTGGCTATAACTTCCGGGATTCCAGTCGTGATAGCCGCTTTTATAGCTGTCAGTCATAGATTTGCTGTCTCTGTCAATTGGGGTAACCAAGCCCTCTGTGTGTGCATCATCAGTCGCCGACTTCTTGAACTTATCAAGCAGCCAACGAAACAAGAAAAACTCTCCAATGTAATTCCAGAATTTCATATTATAGCAACGGCTGTTATTGT
>CAMWUD010000120.1 GCA_947177365.1 uncultured Porphyromonadaceae bacterium
ATGTCGTTTTTTTATGTTTCTATCTCTGGAAATCAGTACTTGCGAAACTTAAATAATAAACAATCCATAATTATGGGATTTGACTCATACACAATAAGAAGAATAGACGATGATTCAAAGGTAAATCTTGATGATGTAGATAAGCTTATCTGTAAAGAGTTTAAACTTGAGTTTAATAACATTGACTACGGACATTTTTTCTTTACTGAATCAGAGGAACAGCTTGGATCTTTCCAAAAGTCTATCTCATGGGCAGGGTTGCTACATGTTATAGCCTATTACAGTGAAATAAAATATGGGAAGAACTCCGTATATGATGTGGAGGCTGCAATAGCATGGATAAAAATGCATGCTGTACATTTTCCTCATTCGGCAATCGTATTCACCTCAAAAATGATGAGATTTTTGACCGACAATGGTCTTTATGTGTTCATTGATCTCAATCGGTCAAAAGACTCAGACGCCAATAAGTATACCTGCGATTACAATGGCAAAAAAATGATACGTAATGAGTCTGGCGTTTTCGAATGCGATCACAACGGAACTCTGGTGAGGTTCTATCCTGACCCGGAGAATCTTTTGGATGACAGCATTGTAAATTATAATAGTCGGAGTTATGGAAAAGGTGAAACCTACAATCCCTGTGTTCGGGCTCTAATTATTCCAAAAGGGGTGAATGATATTGGAGAACGATTCTTTGAAAATGGACTTGTAAGAGATCTGATAAAGTTTCCTGACACAATGAGGTCAATTGGAAAAGGACGGCTTTCTTTTGGAATATTCCGGCATGCCAATCTGCCCGATGTTGTCATTCCTGACAGTGTCACCCATATAGGGAATATGGCTTTTGAAGGATGTGTTTTCAAGAGTTTGGAGTTGCCCAACCATCTAAAATCTATTTGGAAACAGTCTTCGTAGGGGGGAATCGCCTTACGTAAATAAGATATTAGGAATGTATAGCAGACGCCCGTTCAAGCCGGAAATAGAAATCAAAAAGTAGCGGCGAGGGTTGTGCGGATGATTAAAATGTTGTAACTTTGCGTCTGTAACTCGAGAGGGGTGCACGCCACTGACGGCGGGCTGAGAAATACCCTTGGAACTTGAAGCGGTTAGTACCGCCGCAAGGACTCGCAGACATCCAGGAAGCTCTTCGCAGACCATGTGATTCATGGCGCTTCACACCTCTCGGCTAATATTTGTTGATTATGAATGTTGAAATAAATCATCAGAAAACAGCCGTGGAGACTGACTGCAAAACCCTCCAGCAACTTCTTGAAAATCAGCAACTCGTGCGTCAAGGCATAGCTGTGGCCGTGGAAAACCGTGTCGTGCCGAGGCAGAAGTGGTCTGAAACCGAACTCGCCGACGGTATGAAAATCACAGTCATTCAGGCAGTGTGCGGAGGGTGATGAAGACTGTTGTTATCTCTTATCCCGATTTCTTCCACGGAGAAGCCGAGGCTATATCCGCCATGCTCGTCGACGGTACCGCCGACCGTGTGCATTTGCGTAAACCTCTGTCGTCAGAAGCCGACATGGCCCGGCTTATAGCCGGAATACCTGTCGGACTGCATCAGCGCCTTACTCTGCACGACCATTTCGGTCTGGCCGGAAAATTCGCTGTGGGCGGTCTGCATCTGAATAGCCGCAATCCCCGGCCACTGTCCGGATGGAACGGTCTGCTCAGCTGTTCGCTCCATTCGCCGGATGAGCTGAAATGCCTCTCGCCGGAATTCGACTATGCTTTCATCAGCCCTGTTTATCCGAGTATTTCCAAACCGGGCTACAGACCGGACTTCACTATCGAAGACCTGCAGCCGTGGCTCGACAGCCGGATATATGCTCTCGGCGGAGTCACCGCCGACAGGATGCCGGAAATCGAAGCTGCCGGTTTCGGAGGCGTTGCCTTGCTTGGAGCCATATGGAAGGCAAAGGTGGATATGCATAGTTTCCGGCTGCAGTTCATATCCCACGGTGACAGTGCGCAGGCACAGCTCGCAGGCATGCGTGCGGTGCTGCAGGGCGGTTGCCGCTGGGTACAGCTGCGGATGAAAGACGCCGCATTGGAGCAAGTGGCTGCCGTAGGGCGCGAGGCAGCGGCTTTGTGCCGTAGTTATGGAGCCACGTTTATAGTCGACGACCATGTGGAACTCGCAGACGAACTCGGTGCCGACGGAGTGCATCTGGGGCGCAACGACATGCCGGTGGAGGAGGCCCGCCGCATTCTCGGTCCGATGAAAATCATCGGCGCCACTGCAAATGAATTCGCCGACATCAACAAAGCCTGTATGGCCGGAGCTGATTATGTGGGGCTCGGACCTTACAGATTCACAACCACCAAGAAAAATCTCAGTCCGGTTCTCGGACTGGACGGATACCGGCTGATAACGGAGCAATGCGTCCGGTCGGGCATCCGTCTTCCGATAGTTGCCATCGGCGGCATAACCGCCGCCGATCTGCCGCTGCTGGCCTCAGCCGGCGTGCAGGGTGTCGCGGCAAGCGGCGCCATACTGCGTGCTTCCGACCCGGTGGCGGAATGCAGCGAATGGATCGGACAGCAAGAAAAATTCAATACCACAAAATACTGATATAATGGAAAAACTGATTATAGGAGGAAAGGAATTCAGCTCGCGCCTGTTTGTAGGCACGGGCAAATTCCGCTCGAACCAGGAGATGGAAGAAGCTATCATAGCCTCAGGCACAGGCATGGTGACTGTGGCCATGCGGCGTATCGACATGAACAACCGCAACGACGACATGCTGCGCCACATATTGCATGACGGCATTCAGCTGCTGCCGAACACGTCTGGAGCACGCAATGCGGAAGAAGCCGTGCTGGCCGCCCAATTGTCGCGCGAGGCGTTCGGAACCGATTTCATAAAGCTGGAAATCCATCCCGACCCGCGCTATCTGCTGCCTGACCCTATAGAGACCCTCAAGGCCACAGAAGAACTTGCCCGGCTCGGCTTCGTGGTGCTTCCCTACATACAGGCCGACCCGGTGCTTTGCAAACGACTTGAGGACGCCGGTACAGCCGCCGTGATGCCGCTCGGGGCGCCGATAGGCTCGAACAAGGGGCTGGTGACCCGTGAGCTGCTGCGCATTATCATAGAGCAGAGCAATGTGCCCGTTGTGGTGGACGCCGGTCTGGGTGTGCCATCGCATGCCGCCGAGGCCATGGAGATGGGTGCCGATGCCGTGCTGGTAAACACTGCAATAGCTGTGGCCGGAAATCCTGCCCGGATGGCAAGGGCTTTCGCCGATGCGACCCGTGCGGGACGCGAGGCTTTCGAAGCCGGCCCGGGTGCGGTGTGTGATACCGCGAATGCATCAAGTCCGTTAACTTCATTTCTGCTGTGATGTTTTCCGATGAATTGAAAAAATACTCATGGACGGAGACCACTGAGCGTATAATGGCCATGACGGCCGCCGATGTCGAACGCGCTCTGCGGAAACAGCATCTTGATGACCATGATTTCATGGCTCTCGTTTCTCCGGCCGCAGAGCCCTATATCGAGGCTATGGCCCGCCGTAGCAGGGAGCTTACTGAGCAGCGTTTCGGACGCGTGGTGAGCATGTACATACCCATGTACATCACCAATTCATGCACCAATTCATGTGTGTACTGCGGATTCAACCGCCACAACCGTTTTGCCCGTGTGGTTCTGACTCCCGAGCAGATAGAGCAGGAATGCAAGGCGATAAAGCGGCTCGGTCCCTTCGAGAATCTCCTGCTTGTGACAGGCGAGAATCCGGCAGTGGCCGGAGTGGAGTATATCGAGACGGCCCTGAAGGTCTGCCGCCCGTATTTCAGCAGTCTGTCTGTGGAGGTGATGCCCTTGTCGGCCGATGACTACGGCAGGCTTGTCCGGGCCGGACTGAACGGCGTGACCTGTTTTCAGGAAACTTACAACAGAGAGCGCTACAAACTCTATCATCCGGCCGGAATGAAGTCGAATTTCGAATGGCGCTGCGATGGTTTCGACCGTATGGGGCAGGCCGGGGTGCATAAAATCGGCATGGGAGTGCTGATAGGTCTTGAAGACTGGCGTACGGATGTGACCATGATGGCGCGTCATCTGGGCTATCTGCGTCGCCGCTACTGGCAGACACGATACTCTGTGAACTTCCCGCGCATGCGCCCGTCGGAGTCGGGCTTCCAGCCGAATGTGGTCATGTCGGACCGTGAGCTTGCCCAGGTGACTTTCGCCTTCCGTATCTTCGACCCTGATGTGGATATCAGCTACTCGACCCGCGAAGACCACCGGCTGCGCAATAATATGGCCACTCTCGGTGTCACTTCGATGAGTGCGGGCAGCAAGACCGATCCGGGAGGTTACGCTGTCTATCCGACTTCGCTGGAACAGTTTGCCGTGAGCGACCGTACCTCTCCGGCCGAGGTGGCTGCCGATCTTCGTGCTCTTGGCCGTGAGCCTGTGTGGAAAGACTGGGATGCTGTATTCGACTGAACGGACATGGAAAGATATTCAAGACAGACAATGCTGCCCGGAATCGGCACTGAGGGACAGCTGCGCCTCCGGAATGCTTCAGTGCTCCTGGTAGGCGCGGGCGGTCTGGGTGCTGCCGTGGCCACATATCTCTGTGGCGCCGGTGTCGGACGCATCGGCATAGCCGACAATGATGTGGTCAGTCTCAGCAATCTGCAGCGCCAGACGCTATACACTGAAGCTCAGATCGGTCTGCCGAAGGTGTTTATGGCTGCCGAAAGGCTGAAAGCCATGAATTCGGACGTCCGGGTGGAGACCTTTCCCGAGGGAATCCATGCCGGAAACGCTGAGTCGCTAATCTCCGGCTTTGACCTTGTGATGGACTGCTGCGACAATTTTCCCACACGATACCTTATAGACGATGTCTGTGCGAAATTGGGCAAAACCTGGGTGCACGGTGCCATAAGTGAGTTCGCCGGACAGGTGACTGTATTCGGTGCTGCCGGTGCAAGACGCTACAGCGAACTCTATCCCGACCGTGAATATCTCTGCGGCCTGCCCCGGAGCGTGCGTGGTGTGATTGGCGCTGTGCCGGGTATTATCGGCAGTATGCAGGCCTGCGAGGCAATCAAGCTGATCACAGGCATAGGCGAAGCACTCGACGGGCGGATGCTGACCATCGACTGTCTGGCGATGACTACTGAAGAAATCTATTTCTAAAAAACTATTGACAATGGAAAACAAATGGAGTCTGGAGGCATGGAATGCCGCAGAACCGATATATAAGGCTATTCTTGACCTTCCTTTCATAAAGGAACTTACGGCAGGGACTCTGAGCCGTGAACGCTTTGAATTCTACATAGGTCAGGACGGCCTTTACCTCAACGCGTATAGCCGAGTGCTCGCCCACATAGCCTCGCGCTTGCCGGAGAGCGGCATGACGGAGGATTTTCTCCGCTTTGCCGGCGATGGAGTGAAGATGGAAAAAATACTGCATGCGCAGTTTGTAAGCGAGGCGCCCGCTGTCATGTCGCCTGCCTGTCTGCTGTATACTTCTCTGTTGCGGGCGCAGGCATCGGATTGTGTGGCTGTCGAGACCGCGGCTATATTGCCCTGCTTCTGGATATATCTTGAAGTAGGGAAGCGTATTCTCTCCGAGGCCGAGCTACAGGGGCATCCCTATGCCGAATGGATAAGAGCATACAGCGACGAGGCTTTCGAGCGCTCCAACGAACGTGCCATCGAAATCTGCGACACGCTTGCCGGACAGTCTTCCGATGTGGTACGCGCCCGTATGACAGACATATTCGTCCAGGCCGCCCGCATGGAGTGGCTGTTCTGGCAGAGTGCCTATGATATGCAGCAATGGCCCGAACCAATACGCCCGCAGCTATGAAACGGTACCGTACAGCGCTTACTATTGCCGGCAGCGACCCTTCGGGCGGCGCCGGCCTGCAGGCCGACCTCAAGACTTTTTCCGCTCTCGGAGTGTATGGCTCCACGGCGGTAGTGGCGGTGGTCGACGAGAATACAGCAGGTGTCTATGGCGTGCATCCTATTCCGGTGGACTTCGTGCGCGGACAGATTCGCTCCGTGTTGTCGGATGTCGGCGCCGATGCAGTGAAAATAGGCATGCTCCACGACAGCGGGCTAATCCGGGGTGTGCTCGACTCGCTCAGAGAGTTCCCCGATGTGCGCGACATTGTGTTCGACCCGGTGATGGTAGCCACTTCTGGCGACCCTCTGTTACAGCCTGATGCAATCGGCACTCTGGCTTCGGAACTGATTCCTTATGCGCGTGTGATTACCCCGAACCTGCCTGAAGCCGAACTGCTGCTCGGTGCGAGGATTGAATGCCAAGACCAGTTCGAGGATGCTGCCCGTCAGCTCTCGGCTGTAGGCGGCGGCTGTGTGTCGGTGATGCTTAAGGCCGGCCACCTTGAGAATGCCATGCTGACCGACTATTTCTATAATGCGGAAAGCGGCAGAATGCTGCGCCTGCCGTCAACGAAAGTAGATACGCCGAACACCCATGGCACCGGCTGTACACTTTCGTCGGCCATAGCGGCCTTTATGGCGCTCGGCCATAGCCTCGACGATGCGGTCAGCCGGGCAAAGGCATATATCGGCGATGCGATTATGGCCGGAGCCGATTACAGCATAGGCAAGGGGCACGGACCGGTACACCACTTCCACAGATGGTGGTAGGCTCAGAACCGGCTCTCAGATGCAGGCTTCGATAAAGAGCATTATTGTGACTCCGGCCACAAGCGCGTAGGTGGCCTGCTTCTGAAAGCCATGTGAATGTGTCTCCGGTATCATCTCATCGCTGATCACATAGAGCATGGCTCCGCCGGCGGTTGCAAGCAGAAATGGCAGGAATATGGCCGATATGTCGCCGATAAAGTACCCGGCGAACACTCCGGCCACTTCAAGCAGTGCCACCGCCACTCCTATGAGTACGGTGTTCAGATAACGGACGCCGGCTACCAGCAGCGGTGTCACCACCACCATGCCCTCGGGTATATTCTGCAGCGTGATTGTAAAGGCAATGGCCATGGCATTTCCCTGATCGCCGTTGAACGATACTCCGGTGGCCATGCCTTCCGGCAGCTTGTGCAGGGCTATGGCCATTACAAACAGCATGGTACGGCTCAGCGACGCGCTTTTTGCATGTCGTTCTTCCTCCTTTATGCCCGACAGGTGGTGCCTATGATATGCAGCAATGGCCCGAACCAATACGCCCGCAGCTATGAAACGG
>CAMWUD010000121.1 GCA_947177365.1 uncultured Porphyromonadaceae bacterium
TCGTGATACAGCACACCGGCAACTTCGGCGAAGAAAACCTCTGCCGCATGTTCCGCAAAGACTACAGCAAGAACCTCGGCGACATCAACGCCTCGATGCTCGTAGTACCCAAGGCCGACGGAGGTCTGCTGCCTGAAAACTACCCCACAATGCAGCCTAAAGACCAGTACGCCACACGTCTGAACATGATGAAAAATACCGACTATGTGAACCACGACGTGCACAACTACTGGCACCACAAGGCATGGTTCGACTGGGACGACTGCTCACGCTGGTGGGGTCAGATTGCAGGCGACTGCGTCGACCTCAACACCGAGAACCCCGCCGTAAGCCAGTATCTCGTCGACTGCTATACCCGCTTCATCAAGATGGGTATCGACGGCTTCCGCATCGATACCGCAGGACACATTCCACGTCTGGCATTCAACAACAACTTCCTGCCCCAGTTCCTTGCAGCCGCCGAGTCGGCCGAGGCCAAGGCAAAACGCGGCAACACTCCCTTCTTCATGTACGGTGAGGTGTGCGCCCGCTCCATGGAGGTAATCTACCGTGGCGAACACTACTACGCATCGCCCTGCTACTACACCTGGAAAGAAAACAAAAAATACGCCTGGGACATGGACCCGAAGTCATGGGACAACGTTGTGGCCATACCTACCGCCACCGAAGGTTCTCACGACTACGAGACCGTAAGCGGCCATGTCAACTGGGAGTCATGCCACCAGTCGGCCATCGATGACGCCGGCCACTCCGATGCCATCCTGCGCAAGAGCAACAACGCTCTGCTCAACGGCAACGAATACCACACTCCCGACTACAGCGAATTCTCCGGTCTGAGCGTAATCGACTTCGCCATGCACTGGAACTTCAACTCCGCACAAGGCGCATACGGAGTTCGCCGTCAGGACAACCTCTACAACGACGCCACCTACAACGTGGTGTATGTCGACTCGCACGACTATGCTCCCGACAGCAACTACCGCTTCATGGGCTCGCAGGACACCTGGGCCGAGAACCTCTCGCTGATGTTCACCTTCCGCGGCATCCCCTGTCTCTACTACGGCTCGGAAGTGGAATTCCAGAAAGGCAAAGACATCGACAAGGGCGCCGTACTGGCTCTGAAAGACACAGGCCGCGCCTACTTCGGCGGCTACATCGAAGGCAATGTGAATGTCACCGACTTCGCACAGTACTCCGATGCTACCGGCAACATGGCCTCAACCCTGAGCTACCCGCTGGCTCTGCACATCCAGCGCCTCAACCAGATTCGCGCCGCCGTGCCCGCTCTGCGTAAAGGCCAGTACAGCAACGAAGGCTGCTCAGGCACCATGGCATTCAAACGCCGCTACACCGATGCCAACACTGACTCTTACGTACTGGTGACCATCAGCGGCGACGCCACCTTTACCGGTGTACTCAACGGTCGCTACGTCGATGCCATCACCGGCGACGTACAGCAGGTGACCGACGGCAAACTCACCGCCACCTGCAAGGGTAAAGGCAACCTCCGTGTATACGTACTCGACACCCAGAAGACTCCGGCTCCCGGCAAGGTGGGCGTTGACGGCAAATACCTCTACGCCTCGGCTCCCGTCGAAGGCTCCTGGACTGAATGGCCCGATGAGACCATGCCCGAAGAAACCTGGACTGAAAAGCCCAACGGCGGCGGCGGTACTATCGTAGGCGGTGACCGTGTAGAACCCGACGAACCCATCGCACCCTCGATGGCCGAGGGCGAGCAGGCCGTATTCTTCGAACATGAGTCCTGGAACCCCGTATCGGCATGGATCTGGAGCTCTACAGCCAACTATACCGGCAGCAACTGGCCCGGCCAGAGCCTCACTTATCTGGGCAACAACGTCTACAAATGGACATACACCGGCACAGGCAAAATCGCCGACGGCTCGAAAGTAATCTTCAGCCGCGCTGGCGCTGACCAGACCTCGAAAGACGGCTGGGATTTCGTCAACGGCGGCTACTACACCGTGGACGGCTACCAGAAGACCATCGAAGGCGCGGGTGAAATCCCCGACGAACCCATCGAACCGGTTGAACCCTCTACATACGTGGCATACTTCGACAACTCCGCTTCGAACTGGAGTTCGGTATACGTCTGGGCTTGGAACGGCGACATAAGCTACAACGGCGGCGCCGCATGGCCCGGCACCCAGCTCAGCCTCGACCCCTCCACCGGCTACTACCGCTTCAGCGCCGAAGTAGAAGGCGGAAGTCCGAAAATCATCTTCAGCAACAACGGCAACTCTCAGACCGCCGACCTCGCATGGGTGAACAACGGCATCTACAATGCCAGCGGTTATACCGGACAGCAGGTGACTGGCATTGACAACGTGACCACCTCCAGCATCAAGGTAAGCGTAAGCGCAGGACGCCTTGTAATCGAGACCCCCGAAGCATGCAATGTGACCGCAGTCCGCGCCGACGGCATCGTGCTGCCCCTTGAACTCCACATCGGAGTCAACAGCTTCGACCTCCCCCGCGGCTTCTACATCGTCAGCGGCAAGAAGGTAATCCTCTGATAACACAGTACAGGATTTAAATATTTTTAAATGCCACACGCAAGTGTGGCATTTTTTTTGCAATATTGTTATTACATCAGAAATCAAAACAACCATAACATATAATTATATTATGAGTAAAGGCACAATCGGGGTAACCACCGAGAACATTTTCCCCGTAATCAAAAAATTTCTCTACAGCGACCACGAAATATTCCTGCGTGAGCTCGTCAGCAACGCAGTGGATGCCACACAGAAGATAAAGACACTCCAGTCGTTCGGCGAATTCAAAGGCGAACTCGGCAACCTCAGAGTCACCGTCACCATCGACAAAGAAGCCGGCACACTGACTGTAAGCGACCGCGGCATAGGCATGACTGCGGAAGACGTCGACAAATATATCAACCAGATTGCATTCTCAGGAGCCGAAGAATTTCTGGAAAAATACAAAGACACAGCCAACAGCATTATAGGCCACTTCGGTCTCGGCTTCTACTCCGCTTTCATGGTATCCCGAAAAGTGGAAATCAACTCCCTTTCATGGAAAGAAGGCGCCGAACCTGTACGCTGGAGCTGCGACGGCTCTCCCGAATACACCATGGAAAAAGGTGACCGCAGCGAGCGCGGCACCGACATCATACTCCACATCGATGAAGAAAGCAAGGAATTTCTCGAGCAGGCACGCATCGACACCCTGCTGAAGAAATACTGCCGCTTCCTTCCGGTACCCGTGGTCTCGGGCTTTGAGCAGGAGTGGAAAGACGGCAAAATGACCGACACCGACCGTCCGAAGGTAATCAACAACACCGAACCGCAGTGGACAAAAAAGCCCAGCGAACTCACTGATGAAGACTACCGCAACTTCTACCGCGAACTCTATCCCGGACAGGACGACCCTCTGTTCTGGATCCATCTCAACGTAGACTATCCGTTCACCCTCACCGGCATACTGTTCTTCCCGAAAATCAAGAACAATATCGAAGTGACCAAAAACCGCATACAGCTCTACTGCAACCAGGTGTTCGTCACCGACTCTGTCGAAGGCGTTGTTCCGGAGTTCATGATGCTGATGCAGGGTGTAATAGACTCGCCCGACATCCCGCTGAATGTATCGCGATCATATCTGCAGAGCGACACCGCCGTGAAGAAAATCTCCGGCTACATCACCAAGAAAGTGTCGCAGCGTCTGGAAGAAATATTCAAAAAAGACCGCGCAGACTACGAAGCCAAATGGGACGACATAAAGCTCTTTATCGAGTACGGTATGCTCACCGACCAGAAGTTCGCCGACTCGGCCATGAAGTTCGTGCTGCTCAAAGATTCCGAAGGCAAATATTTCACACCGGAAGAATACAAGACTCTCGTCGAAGCCGCCCAGACCGACAAAGACGGTGATACAATATATCTCTACGCCACCGACCCCACTGCCCAGTACAGCTATATCAAGACTGCCACCGACCGTGGATATTCGGTACTGGTAATGGACGGCCAGCTCGACAGCCATTTCGTAGGTCTGCTCGAAAGCAAACTCGAGAAGACACGCTTCGTACGTGTCGACTCCGATGTGATTGACAATCTTATCCGCCGCGAAAACAAACGCGACGTCGATCTGACTCCGCTGCAGCGCAACATCCTCACCACCGCCTTCCGCAGTCAGGTGCCGGAAGTCGAGAAGGCCGACTTTCTGGTAAGCTTCGAGGCTCTCGGCTCAAGCGACAGCCCGATTGTAATCACCCAGAACGAGTACATGCGACGCATGAAAGACATGGCCGCCATGCAGCCCGGCATGAGCTTCTACGCCGACCTGCCCGACAGCTATAATCTGGTGGTCAACACCGAGCACCCGCTTGTACGCAAAGTACGCGATGCGGCAGATGAAGCAATCGGCGCTCAGGTTCAGCCTCTTGCCGACACTGTGGAAAAATCGAACGCCGAAATCACAGCCCTGCGCGAGGCCAATAAAGACAAACAGCCCGATGCCGAAACCCAGCAGAAAATCTCTGACCTCGAGAAAACAGTAGCCGATGCCCGCGCTTCGGAAGAAAAGGTAATCAGCGAATATGCCTCCGGCCAGGCACTGATCAAACAGCTCATCGATCTGGCGCTTCTTGGCAACGGACTCCTCCGCGGACAAGCCTTGAGCGACTTCATCAGCCGCTCCGTAAGCTTGCTCTAAGAGCCGGCTCTAAGCATCTTGAACACAGAAATAAAAGACTGCATCCTGAATCAAGTACGGTTCAGGATGCAGTCTTTTGCTATAATCCACATACTATCCGGCGGCTTAGCGCAATTATCAAAAAAACGTTAAAGATTCAGTTGTATTCGCAAATGATAGGCATATTTAACATTCTGTTTTAACACATTAATTGTTATAATAGTAATTTTGTGGTACCAAAACGGGGCCAAGCAGCGCCAGCCCCTGTTCATCACTGAAAAAACAAACCAAACAATAGCAATTTTATATGGCAGAATCTGTAAATATCAGAGAACTCAATGAGCTCGTAGCCGGCAAAAGCGACTTCATCGAACTCATCACCCGTGGCATGAACAATACCATCGTAGGACAGAAGCACCTGATTGAATCTCTTCTCATAGCTCTCCTCTCCAACGGCCACGTCCTGCTCGAAGGTGTCCCCGGTCTTGCCAAGACACTTGCCATCAAGACACTCTCACAGCTTATTGATGCCAGATACAGCCGCATCCAGTTCACCCCCGACCTGCTTCCGGCCGATGTTGTGGGCACAATGGTCTACAGCGTCAAAAACGAACAGTTCCAGGTAAAGAAAGGCCCTATTTTCGCAAACTTCGTGCTCGCCGACGAAATCAACCGCGCTCCCGCAAAAGTGCAGAGCGCACTGCTTGAAGCCATGCAGGAACGTCAGGTGACCATAGGCGACAACACCTTCGCCCTCGATGAGCCCTTCCTTGTAATGGCCACACAGAACCCGGTTGAACAGGAAGGCACATATCCGCTTCCCGAAGCCCAGGTCGACCGTTTCCTGATGAAAGTCGTAATCGGATATCCCTCGAAAGAAGAAGAAAAAATCATAATCCGTCAGAACATCGCCAGCGAACGCCCGACAGTACGTCCGGTACTCCATCCGCGCGAAATAATCGAAGCCCAGAAGGTGGTGGAAAAAATCTACGTCGACGAAAAAATCGAACGCTATATCGTCGATCTTGTATTCGCCACCCGTTTCCCCGCCGAATACGGTCTCAGCGACCTTTCCGGTCTCATATCATTCGGAGCATCTCCGCGTGCGTCGATTTCACTCGCCCGCGCAGCAAGAGCCTACGCCTTCCTCCATCAGAGAGGCTTCGTAGTGCCTGAAGATGTGATAGCTGTAAGCCACGATGTACTCCGCCACCGTATCGGCATCACATATGAGGCCGAAGCAAACAATATCAGCACCGACGAGATTATCACCGACATTCTCGATAAGGTACAAGTTCCCTAACCTACTGTTCCTCCTGTAAATGGACTCATCCGAACTGATAAAAAAGGTCAGAAAGATCGAAATCAAGTCGAGAGGTCTGTCGCAGAACGTATTCGCAGGTGAATATCACTCGGCCTTCAAAGGCCGAGGCATGATGTTCAGCGAAGTGCGCGAATACCAGTACGGCGACGACATCCGCGACATCGACTGGAATGTGACCGCACGCCACAACAAGCCATACGTCAAGGTGTTCGAGGAAGAACGCGAACTGACGGTGATGCTGCTTGTCGACGTGTCGGGCAGCGGTTCGTTTGGTGCCGTCGGACCGGAGAAGCGCGACATGATAGCCGAAATCTCCGCCACTCTCGCTTTTTCGGCCATCAGCAACAACGATAAAATCGGTGCGATTTTTTTCTCCGATAAAATCGAGAAATTCATACCTCCCAAGAAAGGCAAACGTCACATACTTATGATTGTGAGCCAGCTGCTGGACTTCCGTCCCGAAAGCAAAGGCACCGACATAGCCGGCGCTTTGCGCTTCTTCACCGATGCGCTCAAAAAGAAATCCACAGCATTCCTGATTTCCGACTTCATTGACAACTCCGACTACGACAAACCCCTGTCGGTGGCCCGCAACCGCCATGACCTTATGGCGATACAGGTCTATGACCGCCGCGACGCCTCTCTGCCTGATGTCGGTCTCATTCGTATGGCCGACCTGGAGACCGGTGCGACCCGCTGGGTAAACACCTCGTCGAAAAAGGTACGCAAAGCCTACGACCGCTGGTGGTACGAGCGTCAGCAGCTGATGAGCACCCGGCTCAAGCACTCCAAGGTCGATTTCGCCTCGGTGGCTACTGACGAAGACTACGTCAAGGCTCTGATGGGATTGTTCAAACAACGCGGACGCCGCTAATCATCCATTATGAAACAGCTACACAACATATTAGCAGGAGCGCTCATGCTCGCAGCCCCGGCAATCGCCGGCGCGCAGCAGCTCAGTGTCAAGGCTACAGCCGACTCGATGCAGCTCATCATGGGTTCCAAGGCCGACCTCCATATCGAGGTCATCAAGCCTGCAGGCCCCGGTGCGCTGGCCGATGCGCCGACAGTCGGACGTCAGTTCGGCGGTGTCGACATCGTGGATTTTCGCATCGACTCCACCGACCTTGGCAACGGGCGCACCCAACTCGACTATACATACAC
>CAMWUD010000122.1 GCA_947177365.1 uncultured Porphyromonadaceae bacterium
GTATTCGCCGGCACAAAGTCGCGCTACATGGCCGAGGAAATCTGCAAAGACCTCGGTGTAGAACTCGGCAAGATGAACATCCAGTACTTCGCTGACGGCGAATTCGAAGTTTCATTTGAAGAATCAATCCGCGGCTGCGAAGTATATCTGGTGCAGTCGACATTCCCCAACAGCGACAACCTCATGGAGCTGCTCCTGATGATTGATGCAGCCCGCCGCGCTTCGGCCAAGACCGTAGCCGCCGTTGTTCCCTACTTCGGCTGGGCACGTCAAGACCGCAAGGACAAACCGCGTGTGTCCATCGCCGCCAAGCTCGTCAGCAACCTGCTCACCGCAGCCGGTGTCGACCGAGTGATCACCATGGATCTTCACGCCGACCAGATTCAGGGCTTCTTCGATGTTCCCGTCGACCACCTCTATGCCTCAAGCGTGTTTATCCCCTACATCCAGAGCCTCGGTCTGGAAGACATGGTGATAGCCACTCCGGACGTCGGCGGTGCAAAACGCGCCAACAACTATGCAAAATACCTCAACGTACCTCTGGTGCTCTGCCACAAACAGCGCGCCAAGGCCAACGTAGTGGCTACAATGACAGTAATCGGCGATGTCAAGGACAAGAACGTGATTCTCGTCGACGATATGGTGGATACAGCCGGCACCATCACCAAGGCCGCCGACCTTATGATGCAGAACGGTGCCAAATCGGTACGCGCCCTCGCAAGCCACGCCATCATGAGCGACCCCGCTTCGGAACGCGTACAGAACTGCGCCCTCACCGAAATGATTTTCACCAACTCCATTCCCTACAAGGGCGACTGCACCAAGTGCACCATCTTATCGGTGGCCAAACTCTTTGCCGACACCATCCGCCGTGTCCACAACAACGAATCAATCTCGTCGCAGTATCTTATAAAATAACAGCAGATAAAGCGGCTAAGCCGCCTGATACACAATAGGGCGCACGGCACTTTCTGCCGTGCGCTTTAACAATAGACAACTACTGAAATGAACAGATTTCTCTCTCCGGCAATAGCCCTGCTGCTGGCCGCCACGGCGGCCTTCACTCCGGCCAGCGCCGAAAAGCTGGTGATAATGCACACCAACGACACACATTCGCACATCGACCCCGAAGCCGACGGCTCGGGCGGCATACTGCGCCGCAAATCGATGATAGACAGCATCCGACAGGCCGAGCAGAACACCCTGCTCATCGATGCCGGCGACTTTGTGCAGGGCTCGCTGTATTTCTACCTCTACGGCGGCAAAATCGAACAGGAGCTGATGAACCGCCTCGGCTACGACATGCGCATCCTCGGCAATCATGAATTCGACATAGGCGCCGACTCAATCGCAAAAATCCTGAAAGACTCGCATGCCGAACTCATAGCCACAAACTACGACCTCAGCGGCTCGGCTCTCGACAGCCTCTTCAAACCTATGGCTATAAAAGAGTTCGATGGCCGCCGGATTGGATTTTTCGCCATCAACCTCGACCCCGAAGGCATGATTGCCCCCGGCAAAGCCGACGGAGTCCGCTATCTCGACGGCATACAGGCCGCCAACGCCGCCGCATGGTGGCTGCGCAACATAGAGCACTGCGACATGGTGGTGGCTCTGACTCACATCGGATATAACACCTCCGGCGCAGACCTCACCGATATAGCACTGGCATCCGGCACCAGAAATATCGACCTGATAATCGGCGGACATTCGCACGATGTCGTGCAGCCAGGCGACAGCGACAAGCCGGACAGAATTCGCGACCTCGACGGACATGAGGTGACAATCGTCCAGGCCGGCAAATATGGCCGCAATCTCGGAAAAATCGACATAGACCTCGACAATCTCGCAATCACACCGACGCTGCTGCCTGTCGACAGCAAAGCAGGCGCTGTCACCGACACCGAACTTGCCGAGTGGCTTGTTCCCTACAGACAAGGACTTGACTCTCTGTACGCCGACAAAGTGTTCCGCGCCTCGGCCGAGATGCCTCAGGGCAGCGAAGCCCTGAAAAACTTCCTGAGCGACTTCATCTACGACCGCGCGACGGAAAGCACCGGCGGTGTAGATTTCGCCATAATGAACGACGGCGGCATACGCCGCGGACTGCCCAAAGGCAACGTAGGCAAAGGCTACATACTTGAAATGCTGCCGTTCGGCAACTCTACTGTCGTACTTGACATAAAAGGCAGCGACCTTGCCGACGCATTCGATGTAATGGCCCAGGGACGTGTCACCGCCGTCAGCCGTCAGGTGGATGTTGAATACACTCCCGCAGTAAAGAACGGTCAGGAGAACACTCCCGGAAAAATACAGAGCATACGCATCAACGGCCGCCCCCTTGACCCGGACCGTACATACCGCATAGCCACCATTGACTATCTCGCCGACGGCGGCGACTATATGAAGCCACTTCTGCGTGCCAGAAAAGTGTCTCAGTCCGATTCAGACCTCGCCGAAGACATCATCAGATACTACCAGAGCGGCAAAGGCCGCGGCAAAACAATAAAACCCGACAATACTCACAGATTCCATTGATATAAAGAATGAAAATATATCTCTTTTCTCTCATTGCAGCGCTTCTGGGCACATTAGCCTGTCAGGCCACAGCACCCCGTCTGACAGACAGCGGCGATGCGGAATCACGCCGCTGGACCGACTCCGTGATGTCGACCCTCACTCCGCGTCAGCGCGCGGCTCAGCTGATGTTCCCCAACATCGACCAGAAGTCGGAAGGCGCCCGCGCCCGAATCAAAAAATACATGGCCGACAATGCCATGGGCGGAATACTGTTCAACCATTCCCTGCTGGAACCATATGCCGACATAATCGCATACACCCAGCAGGTTGCGAAAGTACCTGCCATGATTACCTTCGATGGCGAATGGGGGCTTTCGATGCGCATCAAGGATGCTCCGCACTTTCCGAAAAACATGGCGCTCGGAGCTATTTCAGACCCATCGCTTCTATATGACTACGGACGCGAGATGGCCCGCGAATGCCGCCTGCTCGGCGTCAACGTAAACTTCGCGCCGGTGGCCGATGTCAACTCTAATCCGGCAAATCCTGTGATAGGGACACGCTCGTTCGGTTCTGACCCCGCACGAGTAGCAGCACTCTCCGCCGCATACGGAGCCGGACTTGAATCGGCCGGCGTGCTGTCCGTGGCCAAGCACTTTCCCGGACACGGCGACACCTCCACCGACTCCCACAAGACCGCCACGGTGGTAAACCACGACCTGACTACCCTCGGCAACACCGACCTGGTGCCGTTCAGGGAGTATATAACCTCCGGACTCGGAGGCATCATGGCCGGACACATCTCAGTGCCGGCTCTCGACCCCTCCGGACGGCCGGCCACAGCTTCACGCAAGATGCTGACAGGACTGCTGCGCGACGACATGGGATTCGAAGGCATAATCTTCACCGACGCCCTCACCATGAAAGGCGCCTACAACGGCGGCAAACGCAATGTCGTGGAGGCCTTTCAGGCCGGAGCCGACGCATTCCTCAGCAGCGATTCCCCCGTGCGCGACATCGATGACCTGATGATGGCTGTCGCAGCCGGACGTATAAGCCAGGAAGAAATCGACCGCCGCTGCCGCAAGATTCTCGCATTCAAATATGCCCTCGGCCTGAACCGGCCTCAGACCTCTGTCCCCGCCGGCATCGAGTCAAAAATCAATTCACGCCAGGCAGAGGCTCTCAACCGTCGTCTTTGTGCCGCCGCGATCACAGCCGTGTGGAACCGCGACAACACACTGCCTCTCCCCGTCGAGACCGCCCGGCAGACAGCAGTGGTAAGCCTCGGCGCCGCGGCGCAAAATGTATTCAGCGGCATGTGCGGACGCTATACCCAAGTCGACTGCTTCGGCATCAGCTCCGGACAGGCGCTAAGCGCCGCCGAACTCAAGAAAATAAGCGGCCACAGCGACATTGTCGTTGCCGTCTGCTCCGATTCGCCGGCCTCTCGCGAGAACTTCGCCCGCATCGTAGCCTCAGGCAAAAACGTGACTGCGGTATTCTTCACCGGAGTCTACTCCATGCGCAAATTCCTTCCGGCAATCAAATCTGTAAAAGCCCTCGTGGCCGCCTACGACGACACCCCGCTGCTGCGCGAATATGCTGCCCAGGCGATTTTCGGAGGCATAAAAGTTGACGGTCGGCTTCCGGTAGGTCTGCGCGACATAGCCGTTGCCGGCAGCGGTGTCACCATAGCCAAGTCGCGCCTCGGCTACGGCTTGCCTGAAATGACCGGACTCAGACCCTCGCTTACCGACAGCATCGACTCTCTGATGAATGTGGCACTGGCCTGCGGAGCTGTACCCGGCGCGCAAGTGCTGGTGGCCAAAGACGGCGTGGTGGTACACAACCGCAGCTATGGACGTCTGACAAAAGGTGGCGCGGCAGTAAACGACAGCACAGTCTATGACCTTGCCTCGGTGTCGAAAGCCGTAGGCACTCTTCCGGGCATAATGGCTCTGTACGACGACGGCAGCATCGGACTCGATGAAAAAATATCACGCTACATCCCCGCTCTGCGTGGCAGCGACAAAGACGGCATCACCGTACGCCAACTGCTCTATCACGAGAGCGGAATGCCTGCGAGCCTCAACATGTTCAACACCATGGTAGATACGGCCAGCTACAGCGGACGACTGATTACCGGACGCAAGGATGCCGACCACCCCATACTGATTCAGAAAGGTGCATGGGGACACCGCAACGCACGCCTGCGCACCGATATCCTGGGCAGCGAACGGAGCGAGCGCTTTCCCGTAGCTGTGGCCAAAGGCATTTATGCGGGAAAGTGTACATACGACACCGTGATGAACCGCATATACAATATCCCGCTCAGAGCGTCCAAGGCCTACAACTATTCGTGTCTGAACTTCTGTCTGCTGATGGACATCGAGCAGTCGGTCACCCATCGCCCGCACGATGAATTTGTGACAGAACGCATCTGGCGCCCTGTCGGCGCCCACCGCTTCACATACCGTCCGGCAGAAACCCGCCCCGATGCGGTAACAGCCCCCACAGAAAACGACACCTTCCTGCGCCGCCAGACCGTCGACGGATACGTCCACGACGAATTGTGCGCATTCTCAGGCGGAGTCCAGGGCAATGCGGGTGTATTCGGTTCGGCTGAAGATGTGGCGAAACTCTGCCAGATGTGGCTCCAGAACGGCAGCTACGGCGAAAGGAAAGTTCTCTCCTCTCCCACTGCCACACTCTTCACCACCGACAAGAGCACGACCTGCCGCCGCGGACTTGGCTTCGACAAACCGGACACAAAAAATCTGAAAGCATCGCCTACCTGCGACGAGGCCGACCCTTCGGTATTCGGCCATCTGGGTTTCACCGGCACTGTGTTCTGGGTCGACCCGGCCAACGGTCTGGTGTTTGTGTTTCTCACCAACCGCGTGAATCCCACGCGCGACAACTCCGCATTCTCATCCATGAACCTGCGTCCTGACCTGTTCCGGGCCGTATACAAGGCATTATGAAAAAAAGAATCCTGTCCGCTATTGCGGGAATAGCACTGCTGATGCCGTGCCTGCATGGACAGTCGGTAGTATATAAGGAAGCCGACAGCATATCCACCGGCAGCCGCATAGCGCACAAATCAATACAGATAGGCACCGGCGCCGTGGCCACCATAGGTCTGACCCAGCTGCTTAAAGCATCGGTCAGCGAAATGCGTCCGGACCGCAGCGACACCCGGTCGTTTCCTTCAAGGCATAGCTCCTGGGCCTTTGCCGGAGCCACTGTCGTAGCCGAGGAACTCTACCGGCATTCTCCGTGGTGGGTGCTCGGCAGCCACGCCATCGCATCGGGCATAGGCTTCCAGCGCGTCATGGCGGAGCGTCATTATCCGGGCGATGTCCTTGCCGGCGCAGCACTCGGCATCGGCTCCATGGAACTCGGCTACTGGATCGGCGACCTGTTCTATCCGGCACAGCTCCGGAGTCTGCCCCAAGCCGACAACGCGCAGAGCGCCTCGCTGGCTCTGGCCACCGAGGCCGTGATACCGCTGGCTCATCCGACTGACGAGGTGCATTTCCGCACCGCCCTCGGCAGCCGCCTCACGCTCACCCTGCCCTTTTCGGAACAATTCGCCTTTCAGGCATCGGCACACCTGCAGTCGACACCGCTGATGATGCAGAAACGCTGCTTCGACATACTCAACAGTTTCGGTCTGACTCTCGGCGCACAGTACCGCCGGCAACTGTCGCGGCGCTGGGCACTCGACGCATCGGCCGCCCTTGGCGCGATGCGCAATCTGAAAGTCCATTACGACTGTATCAGCGCCGGTTCGTTCCGTGCCGACATAAGAGCCGGTGCCGACTGCCGGCTGACACCTGCCCTGAGCATAGGCGCCGAC
The DNA here is from genome assembly GCA_947177365.1 of uncultured Porphyromonadaceae bacterium. Classification (GTDB taxonomy): domain Bacteria; phylum Bacteroidota; class Bacteroidia; order Bacteroidales; family Muribaculaceae; genus CAG-873. The sequence continues at coordinate 6,386 of CAMWUD010000122.1, forward strand.
CTTGGCTACAGGCTCACCACCTACAGCCACGCATGCAGCGCGTTGAGTTTAGGCTTCATAACAAAAGCTAATTTTTAACTAAAAATTTTTGCGCACCGAAAATTTGAATTATATTTGCAACCCAAAAAAGAAGCACTCAACTCTAACAAAACAAGTATAATTATTCAAATGGAAAAGAAATTCATCTGCACCGTATGCGGTTATATCCACGAAGGCAGCGAAGCGCCTGAAAAGTGCCCTCTCTGCGGTGCTCCCAAGTCTAAATTCAAAGAAGTTGTTGAATCTGAAGAACTTCAGTTTGTCACCGAACATGAAATCGGTGTGGCCAAAGGCTGCGACGATGAAATGATCGCCGACCTCAACGCCCACTTCAACGGCGAATGCACCGAAGTAGGCATGTACCTGGCCATGGCACGCCAGGCCGACCGTGAAGGCTACCCCGAAATCGCCGAAGCTTACAAGCGCTACGCATGGGAAGAAGCCGAACACGCAGCGAAGTTCGCCGAACTGCTCGGCGACTGCGTGTGGGACACCAAGACCAACCTCGAAAAGCGCATGGCTGCCGAAGCAGGCGCCAACGCCGACAAGATGCG
>CAMWUD010000123.1 GCA_947177365.1 uncultured Porphyromonadaceae bacterium
TCTCGTGGGCTCGAGATGTGTATATGTGACAGATATGCTGTATATTAGAGCCATTAATCAATATAAAGTATGGAGGTCACACTTTTGGCGGGGCCGTGGAAGAGGCGGGCACGCACCTGGCGGACCCCCGTCGCATCAATCGGGGCGGTATAAAGCCGGTCGGTGGCTGTGGGTTCGCTGCCGTCGAGAGTGAAGCGGATTTCTCCGAGTCCGTAAGCTTCGTTCATTTCTATCTTTCCGTCGGAGAGTCTTATGCCCGGCTGACGCAGATAGTGGTTGCGGTCCTCGGCGGCCCAGCGCGGCATTTCGCCTGTCAATGCCCCGAAGTATTCGCTGTCGCTCAATGTATTGTCCACATTATGCGCACGCTCGGCCAGACCTAAGATTCTCGGCAGTATATAGCGCTCTATCATGGCCCGTGAACGCACCGTCTCGGCGAACAGCTGGCCGGATATGCCGGCCACACGGGCCTGTGTCGATGCATCGCCCGGACAAAGACGCTCCACAGTGGCGTGTAGCGGACGGAATTCATCCACTATGCCTCCCCAGGTCAATCCCGGTTCTTCGGGATGGGTCGTGGGGGTCTGGTCGAAATAGAGATAGTCGACATTGCTGAGTATCAGCGGGAAGCCCTGCGAGGCTATCTGAGAACCATATTTTCCGGCGTTGGTCCAGCAGTTGACTGCGGCCACATGCGGCTGTACTGCGGCATTATAGGCATCGGAATGGTCGAGCGCGATTTCCTGCCATCCCGCAATCTTCAGCCCGTGTGCAGCAGCTATTCCGGTGACACGCTCCACAAAGTAGGCGTGCAGGTCGCGCTGGTGCTTCATGCCTTTGTCGGCCATCAGCTTCATGGCGGCTTCGCTGCCGTCCCAGGCGTGAGCCGGAACTTCGTCGCCGCCTATGTGGATTGTACGCAGAGGCACACCGGCTCTCTGATGGGTCTTCACCAGCGAGGCCATGACTGTGTCCCAGAAGCGGTATGGGCCTTCCAGCGCCGGATTCATCAGATTGTCGTGAAAGTCCTGCGCGGTGGTATAGCGCGATGTGTCTCCGTCGTGGATGAGCCGCAGACTGCTGTCGCCGCTGCGGCGGTAACGCGCCTCCATTGCCCGGATTGCCGCACGGCTGTGTCCGGGCGAATCGAATTCGGGTATGATTTCCACTCCTTTCCTGTCGGCGTATCTCAGCAGCTCGATATAATCGTCCACTGTATAGTAGCCGTTGGCGGGAGTATCGGAGTCTGGGCTGCCGTCACCGCTGTATATGCCTTTGATGAAGTCCGATTCGTCGCCTTCGGTATATCCGCGGCGGGCGCCGACGGCGGTGAGTTCGGGCAGTTCCGGGATTTCCACCCGCCAGCCCTCGTCGTCGCCCACATGGAAGTGGAGCACATTCAGGCCGTATGCTGCCATAAGGTCAATCAGCCGCTTCATGTCTTCCTTGCCGGTGAAATTGCGAGCCACATCTATCATCAGCGCCCTGTAGGGCAGGTCGGCCCAGTCTTCGATCTCGGCCACAGGCAGAGTGCCGTCGCAGCCTACCGATGACTTAATCCTTTGAGTCAGGCGCGCGGCCAGAGCTTCGGGGTGGCTGCTGTTGGTATATACGGTGATTTCGGGGCCGCTGATTTTCGCGCGGAAATATTCGTTGCGGTTGTCCTTGACCTTCTTTATCCGCACATCGAAGTTTTCGGGCATCATGAATTCTTTTCCACTGAAGCGCACTTTCTTGGGCGTGGGTATCTGCATGTAAGCCGCCGGGCGCCATGCCGAACGCAGGCTGTCGTTCACCTCGTATGCCTCGGGGCCGTAGATCATTCCGTCCGATACTCCATGCTCACTGAATCTCTGATACTGGGCCGGCCATGAGCTGACAGGCTTGCGGACATTTCGTGCCGCCACGGTCTTGCCGTCGGCCACCAGATGCATGCCGTCGGGAATGAAGGAGATATTGCGCAGGGCGCCGTCGCTGCGAAGTTCCACCGTCACCGGACGTCCGGGACCTGCCTGACGGAAACGCTCCGATGCCACGGCGAAATAGCCCGGAAGAATCTCTATCACACTGTCGGCAGGATTCACCGCATGCAGTCCGCGCTTGAAGGCGCAGAAAGCAAGCCGGTCGAAAGGCCGGTCGGCCTCCACCACGAAGCGCTGTATATAATGCTGTCCGTCTTCGGCTGTATATCTGTTGCCGAGAGTTTCCCAGGTAATAGTGTTTTCAGCGTGCAAGGTCACGGCCGCACCCAGTGAGGCTGCGGCAGCAAGGATTTTCATGATTTTATGTTTCATATGCTGTATTGTCTAAAAATATTCCGTAAATCGCCTTCCAAACAATTTCCAAAGTGTTTTTAGAATACTCTGCAAATTTAATGATTTTTTCCGAATAGTCAAAAACAAAACGCGTGGAGTCGGCGGACTCCACGCGTTCATATTTCTGTTTGTCAGAGTGTCTGTTATTTCACAATCACTTTCTTCACCAGCTTGTCGGCCTTCACGATATAAAGACCTGCGGGAAGGCTGATGCTTGCCTCGCCATATGCGGTGGCGGCACGACGACCGTCGATTGTGTACACTTCGGTAGTGTCGGCTCCGTTTACAACCACACAGCCCATTTCAGCGCGTACGCTTACATTGCTTGTCTCGGCTACGGTCTCGCACACACCGGTGGCATTGACCAGAGGCACTTCGATTACGTTGATTATCTCACGGTTGGCATTGTTCATCAGAGCTGCGATGACGCGGGCATTCTGGATATTGGTGACATTTGTCAGAGGTATATCATACTCGTAGGTGTAGTATGTTCCGGCCTCGGGCTTGGAGATTGCGCTTTCATCCATACCGAAAGCGTCAAAGATATTGCGAGCCACGTCATTGTAGGTCCAGAGTACCTGTGTGCCGCCAGTAGAGAAGGCGCCAAGACCTGATACTCCGGTGCAATTATTTGACTGGTAGTAGGGACCTACTTCGTCTTCCACCACAATAAAGGCAATCTTGTATGTGCCGGAGAGGTCTTCGGCGAATACGCTCTGTGCTGCCGCATGAATGCTATTGCGTTCTTCATCGGTCCATTCCAGATAGAGGTCTACGCGAGCCTGTGCGGGAGTGGCGAAGTACTTGCTGATATAGCCTTCCATATTCGATACATTATAATCTGTATCGCGGCTGAAACCATCTCTGTCCTTGCGGTTCACCGTATACTGAGGATAGGCTGTGATAGCCCATGTCAGGAAGGGATTGTAAGAGCTTACAGCCATCTTGTCGCCCTGATGCACGCCTACAAGCACTACCGAGCCATCGGTGTATTTCTCTTTGAGCCGCTCCATGGCGATGAGGCCGGTGGGGCAGTTCGGACACCAGGTGCCGGTGCCTTCCTCGATGAGGACGTTGCGGCGGTACGGATTCACATAGCTGTCGACAGCCAGCGAAGCGCTGTTGCCGGCGAATTTGTTTTCAACGCCGTTTACTTTCGTAACAGTGGCGGTAAGAGGAATCTGCTTGCCTGCCTGGTCGCATACCACGCTGAGCTCCACGCTTCCCATCTCATTCAGGCCAAGCGGGGTGTCAAAGCTGTGCTTGGCGGTAGCGGTCTCGCCTTCGCCGAAAGCATACTCTATTTCCACATTGCTGATTTCATTCGCACCGGTGTTCAGCACATCTACGGTAAAGCCAAACTCCTTGCCTTTGGTGGCGTAGCCGATCTGGCCGGAAACACCGCCTACGGCTGCAAGATTCACAGGCAGCTTGTCGCCCTTGATTTCAGCGCCGATGAGCAGCGAACCGAAATTCCGACATGTCTGCCATTCTCCGTTGACAGCCACCAGAGATGCATTCTCGTTGGTGGTCGGCACGGCATCGGTGGCGATATAGCCCATGTTGATGGCGATGTTGCGGTTCAGCGTGAAATAGTATCCGAAGCAGATGTCATTCTCTCCGCTTATTTCATAGGGAGTGTCAAGTTCAATTCTCTGCTTGACACCTGTCTTTACGCCAAGATCCACCTCTTTTTTGAAGATGGGTTCTTCATCGAGGCCGGTCGAAAGAAACACAGTCACCATGCGCACCATATTGACATTGCTGCCCTGGGTAACGTTGGGGGGAGTCATCACATTTATTGCGGAGATGCTGTTGCCGGCATATGTGACGGCAGATTCCTGCGGCATGCACACAGCCTGCCATACCTCGCCGCTGTAGAGACTCTGGAAAGAGAGACCGTCGACCGCTCCGTCCTGATAGTAGCGGAATTCCATTGTGCCATCCTGCTCGTCGGCCTTGGCCTGTACTGTCGCTGAAGCGGCGGCAGCCTTCATCAGGATTGGTTCATTGGCCTGTGCGTACACGCTGCTGCCGCAGATGGCGAGTGCAGACAGGAAGAGTAGAGTTTTGTTCATATAGATGAAATGAAAAAGTTTTTTGTGCCGTCAAAAAAACTTCGACAAGCTGATTAGTTGGATTAAACGACATTTAGCGACAATTTTACTTGCCTCCGTCTGCAAAGTAAAGCATTATTTCACTCTCCTGCAAATTTTAATGGCTATTTTTTCCGCTTTTTTGCACGTTTTTCCATTAAGTGTGTAATTTTTTTGTGTTTTTCTTTGGTTGTGACCAAAATTTATCCCATCTTTGCACCTGCAAAACTACCCTTGCGCCGGAATCGGCGTTTTCTCTATATCCAACTTAATAACAATCTGTAAGCAATTGCCATGATGAATAGCACTCTCTCCGGCGGAAAGCTGAGCAGTTTCGATGATCTGATTGCCCGCTTCAAAGCCATGACAACCAAACGTCGCGTTGTCGTAGTATGCCCCACCGACGAACCCACCCGCGCCGTCGTTGAACAATGCGCTGCCGAAGGAAGCGCCGAATTCCTTCTTACAGTGGAAGCCGAGCATGCCGACTCTGTCCGCGAGCTCGCCTCCCGTCATCCCGGCATCGAGGTGTTCGTGGCCGATGATATCGACGGCGCCGCTACCCTTGGCGTGAAACTCGTGCGCGAAGGCCGTGGCGATGTGCTCATGAAAGGCGGCATCAACACCGACAAACTCCTGCGCCCGGTTCTGAACAAGGAATACGGCCTGCTGCCGCAGGGCGAGGTGCTCACCCATATCACCCTCACAAAAGTGCCGGCATATCCCAATATGCTTCTCTTTACCGATGCCGCCGTGATTCCGGCGCCCAACGCCGAACAGCTCCGCGCCATGGTCCGCTACACCGTCGAGGCCGAACACCGCCTCGGCAACCCCTGCCCGCGTGTGGCCCTGATTCATTTTACAGAAAAAATCAACCCGAAATTCGAGTACACCCTCGCCTACGATGAAATCATGAAGGAAGCGGCCGAAGGTGTATACGGCGAATGTGTTGTCGGTGGCCCGATGGACGTGAAGACCGCCTGCGACCACCACAGCGCCGAAATCAAAGGAATCGACTCTCCCGTCGCCGGAAAGGCCGATGTGCTCATCTTCCCTATTCTCACGGCAGCCAATACATTCTATAAGACTGTATCGTTCTTCTGCGACGCTCCCATGGCCGGTGTGCTCCGTGGCACCACTGCCCCGGTGGTGATACCGTCGCGCGCCGACCACGACAACAGCAAACTCTATTCACTGGCACTCGCCTGCCTGCTATAATCATTTCCCGGCATTCGCATGTCTGCTATAATCATTTCCCGGCATTCGCATGCCATAACCTTGCAAAATCCATACCAATGAAAGTATTAGTGATCAATCCCGGCAGCACCTCCACCAAAGTGGCCGTCTATGAAGACGGAGTACAGTCCTGGGTAGCCACCGAGCACCACTCCCCCGCTGAAATCGCGGTATTCTCTCATATAAACGAGCAGCTCGGCTACCGCGAGGACACCGTAAGACGCATGCTCGAAAAGGCAGGCATTCCCATGGAATTCGATGCCATCATGGCTCGCGGCGGTCTGCTGCAGCCCACTCCCGGCGGCGTTTACGCCATCGATGATGTGCTCAAGCACGACCTCATCCATGCACATATGGAGCACGCATGCAATCTCGGCGCACTCATAGCCGACAAGTTCGCCAACGAAATCGGATGTCCTGCTTTCATTGCCGACCCTGAGGTAGTCGACGAATTCATGCCCGAAGCACGCCTCAGCGGCATTCCCGAAATCGAACGCATCAGCATATTCCACGCTCTCAACCAGAAAGCCGTGGCCCGCAAATACGCCCGCGAAAGAGGCGTCCCCTACAAGGACCTCAACCTTATTGTGGTGCACCTCGGAGGCGGCATTTCCGTCGGCGCCCACCGTCATGGAAAAGTAATCGACGTCAACAACGCCCTCAACGGCGACGGTCCCTTCAGCCCCGAACGCGCCGGCACCGTGCCCGCCGACCAGCTCGTCGACCTCTGCTTCAGCGGCAAGTACACCCACCGCGAAATCAAGAAGCTGCTCAACGGACGCGGCGGTCTGGCCGCCCACCTCGGCATCACCGACATGAGAGAAATCACAGCTCGCGCCGTCGAAGGCGAAGAGCCTTACAAGAGCGTGGTCGAGGCCATGGCATATGCCGTGGGCAAGGAAGTAGGCTCCCGTGCGGTGGCTCTGCGCGGCAACATCGATGCCATAATACTCACCGGCGGCATAGCTCACGACAAATATTTCGTGGACCTGCTCCGCGGATGGATCGAATGGATCGGACGCATCGTGCTCATGCCCGGCGAAGACGAGATGGGTTCGCTCGCATCAAATGCCTTCGGCGCCCTCGACGGCTCTCTGCCCATAATGTACTACCGCCCCGTACACATGTGCGTGGAGCGTTAAAATTTACTAACTAATATTGCGGTTACGATTTTTTGTCGTAACTTTGCACTCGGGTAAGTCCTACGCGGCAAGCTCCCTTTGAATCCCCCAGGTCCCGAAAGAAGCAAGGGTATTAGGTTGAGCGGCCGGTGT
>CAMWUD010000124.1 GCA_947177365.1 uncultured Porphyromonadaceae bacterium
TGACAGCCCTCTTCTTCGCGCTCATCGGTATGATATACGGACGTACCCACACCCGCGACATCCGTCAGATGGGCGGTCTGATGAAAATCATGCCTTATCTGGCCGTATGCTATGTCATCGCCGGTTTCGCCTCGCTCGGTCTTCCCGGTCTGAGCGGCTTCGTGGCTGAGATGACAATATTCGTAGGCTCTTTCGCCGCCGGTATGGACAACTACCTCAGCGGAGCCGGAAGCACTCGTCTGGTGTTCACCATCATCGCATGCTGCTCGATTGTGATTACTGCCGTTTACATCCTGCGCGTAGTAGGCAAGCTCCTGCTCGGCCCGGTACAGGACAAGCACCATCTGGAGCTTACCGACGCCACCTGGTGGGAACGTGTGGCCACAATCATGCTCATCGTGGCAGTGGCCGGAATCGGTTGCTTCCCCAACTTCTTCAATAATCTGATCAATACCACCTTCACCGAGAAGATATTCACTGTGCTCGGTATGAATTAACTGTCATAAACCACTGCAAACAATGGACTACTCGCAATTTTTATTCATGAAGCAGGAGATAGGCTTGCTGATAGTGTTTCTGGCAGTCTTTCTCTATGATACCTTCATGCCCCGCAAGGCACTGCCTGCACTTCCGGCAGTCAGCGCCGGACTGATGCTCATACTGACAGTGCTCGGCTTCAGCTGCTGTCTCGGTGGCGATGCCGAAGCGACTGCCTTCGCCGGCATGTACGAGACCTCGCCCATAATCAACGCCATCAAGAATGTGCTCAACATCGGTGTGGTGATTGTGCTGGTGCAGTCGATCAAGTGGGCAAACAGCGATTTCATGAGTGTGCGTCGCGGCGAGTTCTACGAGCTTCTGCTTGTGACTCTCTTCGGCATGTATCTGATGATTTCGGCCCGTCACTTCCTGCTGTTCGTAATCGGACTCGAAAGCGCGTCGCTGCCGCTTGCCGCCATGGTGGCGCTCGACAAGAACCGCTACGAAAGCCATGAAGCCGCTGTGAAATACATCCTCACCGCATGCTTCTCTTCGGCCGTGTTCATGATGGGCATAGCGCTCGTCTATGGTCTGAGCGGCTCGCTCTATTTCGCCAACATCCACACCGCCTTGGCTCAGAGCAACTCGCTGATGCTTGTGCTCGCCGTAGCGTTTGTGATGGCCGGAATCGGATTCAAGCTCTCGCTTGTTCCCTTCCATCTCTGGACAGCCGACGTATATCAGGGCGCGCCCACCTCGGTCACTTCCTATTTGTCGGTTATCTCCAAAGGCAGCGCCGCCTTTGCATTCCTTGTGATGCTTGTGCAGGCCTTCGGAGCTGTATATGCCGATGTATGGGAGTGGATGCTCTACGCGCTGATTATCCTCACAATCACCGTAGGTAACCTCTTCGCCATCCGTCAGCGCAACATGAAGCGCTTCCTGGCCTTCTCGTCAGTGTCGCAGGCCGGCTATATCATGCTTGGCATTATAGCCTTCAACTGGATGGGCGTGGCAGCGCTGATATACTACATACTGGTGTATATCTTCTCCAACCTCGCCGCCTTCGGTGTGATCGGGGCCATTGAGAATGCCACCGGCAAGGTGTCGATGGACGACTACCGCGGACTCAGCAAGACCAATCCCAAGCTTGCCTTCTGCATGATGCTTGCCATGTTCTCGCTGGCAGGTATACCTCCGTTCGCCGGCTTCTTCTCGAAGTTCTTCATCTTCACATCGGCCATCAATCAGGGCAGTATCGCCATCTATGTGCTGGTACTCATCGCCTTGATCAACACCATCATCTCGCTCTACTACTACCTGCTGGTGGTAAAGGCCATGTACATCAGCGACGAAGCTCCGGCAGTTGCGAACTTCCGCAGCGCCGCCACCGAGCGTCTCGGCCTGTGGGTGAGCATCGCAGGTGTGATGTTCCTGGGTATCGTAAGCTGTTTCTACAGTTCACTGCTCGAGATGGCCAAGGCCAGCGAGCTGTTCTTCCTCCATTAAGGAATTTATTCATCGCCATAACCGGAGAGGCCCCGCATCAGCTGACGCGGGGCCTCTCTATTTCTAAGAGTCGGCTCTAAGAGCCGGTTCTAAGTACCGTACCGTATGTTCAGCGGTGCGTGTGTTCGTGGGGTTTGTAAATCTCGTTGAATTGCTGCAGATACTTGCGTCCTACCGGAACAGTGGCGGAACTGTTTCGGAAACTGATGCAGCGGTTGACATAGCAGTCGATTGCATGCATATTTACGATAAACGAGCGATGGACACGCAGAAAAGTATCATGAGGCAGAATTTTGTCAAGTTCCTTCATGGTAATCTGCGACATAATTACCGGGGCATTACGGCGGATGATTTTCATATAGTTGTCCATAGCCTCTATATAGACAATGTCGGTAAGGTCAATAATTGTAGTGCGGCGTTCGACCTTCAGGACAATAGTTCGGTGGCCAGGCTCGGAGACCGAGTGGCCAAGATAACGTAGGGATTTTCTTATTGCATGCTGGAATCTGGTATAATAGATAGGCTTGTGGAGGAAGTCGATGGCTCCGACGTTGTATCCGTCGATTGCGTATTGAGAGAAAGCAGATGTGAAAATAATGCATGTACCCTCCGGGAGACGTCTTCCGAGGTCAAGACCGTTCGCTTTCTGCAATTCGATATTTATGAAAACGATGTCCGGATGATTTGCAATTATATATTCAAAACCATCATGCGGTGAGCTGAAGCATTCAACATCCATATCGCCGTAGCGGCGGCAGTATTCCTTGATAATATTAAGGTCGATGGGTTCGTCGTCGATTGCCACACATCTGATCATGAGTCAGTAGATAATATGAGTTCATGTATTGTTGTTTGTGCATACACTATTTGTGAAGGACAACATCGTGTTGATACACAGTGTAATGCCAGCGTATAGTTCTTGTTGAGATTTTATATGGATTGTTGTTGCAAAGTTAGTTATTTTAAAAGAGAGTGGCAGGAATTAGACAAGTAGGTTTACGCGGGTTAAATGGTTGTCTACCCAAAAAACGACAGATATGTATAAAAAGACAGCGCACAGTATCCGTCACGGGCGCTGTACGCTTAATTCTGAATCCTATACTACCTTTGTTGTATTCATAAGACAGATTATAGCACGAAGGTTTAATATCTATACGTGGAAATACAGATTTAAGTGGTAAATGCATAATTAGCTACCTTTCGCCGGCTAATTGATGCAATTTCGCCGCTGGCAGGGATTATTTGTCATCGAGCACATGCTCCTACTGCTGCCGATGTCGTTTACCCATCGTTTACCCGAATTAAAAGTTAAATCGACATTCTTAATAAATGCTAATTTCGCGTTGATAAAACGCACAGTAGCAATGTGATACGTCTTTATTTAAATACACTGCAAAGGTTAATAAATGTAAACGCGTGCGATTACTATAGATTCGGACAAGGAATATATTAGTAAATTTGTGCAATTGCTTTTACTGATATATTCATTATCGCTAATTCAATAACAAACAATATCATACTAAGGAAAATAACTAAATCAACTTCACATCGGCTTCGGCCCTGCAAAACAAAAATTGCATGAAAAACTCTCTATCAACATTATTACTTACGCTTGCTGTAATTTTCGGATGCTCTACGGCATTCGCCGACGATTGGTATCTTGTCGGCAGCAAATACAACAACTTTTCACCCTCGGGTGAATATCGGTTCTCGCCCACGTCAAATCCTGATGTTTATGAATTTAAGCTCGACGGAAATCTTTCCAATGGTCAATGGGGCTTTAAAATCAAGCATGGAAATGGTGACGACTGGACTTCCACGCTATGCTCGACTTCGGATAAGGACATGATGATATCGAAGGGTGTGCTAACAACTGTGGCCTATCAGTCAAATGACGATGCTCCCAATCTGAAGGCCGACCCGGATAATATGGCTGTGCAGTACATCCGTATCACAGTTCCCAAGACAAATGGCGAGTACTCGAACGACAATCCCCCGACAATCCTGCTCACCGACGAACCTTACGGCAGTGCGGTTGTTCCCACTCCGAGCGAGAAAGTAGACCTGTATCTGGTAGGCTCTATGCTTGGAAATTATGACAATTTAGAGTACCAGTTGCAGACATACAATGGTGTGTCTGACCTGTACTATATCCAGCTCAACAATAATCTCAATACAGAATGGTTTAAATTCAGAAACAATGCCGGCTCATTCCAGCTTGGAGGAGTCACAGTATCCGTTAAAAACGAATGGTGCGATGTGGAAAGCGGCAATGTTGTCGGCAACCTCGAATTCTCAGGCGCAGCGTGTGAAGTATCCAATCCGCGCATATTTGTGAAGAAAGACGGAGATGCATATCAGATAGCTGTGGGCGATGAAACATTCGACCCCGCACCTGCCCCGGTATCGACCTGGAAACTTGTGAAAGCCGATGGCACAGAAGTGGACATGCTCACATATACAGCCGGTACCTATGACGGCCAGACTATCTACTATGTAGAACTCGACGGAGCCGAAACAGGCTTCTACTTCACCAACGGAGAAGAAGTTGTTTATGCAATCGAGAATACCGAGCTTCAGGCAACATGGATCAGCGGTACAGACATTGAAGAAAATGGCAAATATTTCAGCACCACCGCTGCAGTCACTGTATATCTGCGTCCGCTCGGTCTGGCCGTGGCAGCTGCTAACCAGGGAACATCATTCGACCCGACACTCAATCCTGCCGGAGCAAAAGAATTTGTGTTCTTTGCCGGAGCGGCCGGCGACGACCTGCTGAAGGTAGAGTTTGAATTCTATCTCAACAACGGCGGCACTGAAAAAAAGACCCTCTGGAACGAAACAACCGGCGTACGCAACTGGAACGGCTGTGAAAACTTCTATGCCAATACATTCAACGCATCGGCTTACAGCGGTCTGAAATCAATAAACCTCACCTTGAAAGAAGGTACAGAGTTCTATGCCAAAAACTCATATGTGGAAGGCCAGTACCAGACTAATGAAGGAGGCGGAGGCGATTGGAGCGACTATATCTTCAGCCAGGTGGAACGTAACAGCGAAACGGGAGCCATCAAAGTATGGTCGACCTATTGTACTCCCGAGCGCTATAAGCAGGAAGTTGCGTCGGACCACGCTCATCTGCTTATCAAAGGTGAAAAAGTGACCATCGACGGCAAGTCTCTTACCTGGGACTTCCCGGGCAACAACGTGACCGCCGAGCTTTATATGGGTGTGGGCTGCTTCCATATGACCGCAGGAGAAGGCAGTAAGTTCAAGCTCAGCTGGATGCCCATAAAAGAACTGTGCGGAGACAAGACCTCGACAGGCGAAGGAAACGAAGACATCAGCAAGCGTATCTGGACAACCTTCGACCTTGGTCTTATCGGTGCTCCGGTTGACGAGGTCAAAGAGGATGTCGTGAATGACTGCTATATACAGGTGCGCAAACCGCAGCTTTACGACAGCTATTCACAGTCAAACTGGTGTGTCGACACAGAAGGCTCGAGCAACACCGACTACTATCTTGTAGTAGACACCGATGAAGAATACCGTTCCGTTACGATGGTGACCTTCGACCCGCGTCTGCAACTGACCAACTTCGATGTGCAGCATGAGATAATCGACCTTGATGAGAATCTGCTCGATGGCACGCTCTCCGACTACTATCTCAAAGGCTCGACAGAAGAAGGCTACGCATATCCGGAAAAGCTCAACAAACTTTCCGGCAAGATGACACTGACTCCGGCCTATTATCGGGCAAGTGATGAGGCGAAAAAAGACATCAAGGCTAACTACTATGTGAAATACCATTTCTACAACTGTAAGTGCGGTTATCAGGCAGGTGGTGTCGCTTCGTCAGCATCCGCCCACAACGATGATGAACTCCTGTCGATATATCCCGCCGATAGAGAGACCGCCGGTATTACCGAGCCGACCGACTTCGAGCTGCGCAATATTGCAACATACACTGTTCCCCAGCTGATGGCATTCGCAGTGTACACCTACAACAGCACTCCCGACTGGAATCATCCGGCTCAGAAATTCCGTACGATTCCTGTAGGCGTGACACACAACGACTCTGAGAATTCGAACATCAACGCAGTTAACCCGACTCTGGCCGATAACCTGACAGTGCTCCATACTTATGAAGAATCGGAAGGTGATATGTGGGGTCTGCATGTGATTGTTCCGTTTGAGGTAAAGGGCGAGACCGACCTGGTATATTATCCCGGTTTCGATGCATACTGCGGCAGCAGCACCGGTTGTGAAGCCGCTCATATCGGCATGAGCGATGTGTTCCTGCCCGGACACTACAATTGGCCAATTATCGGTTATACTCCCTTCGGAGCCGACAGCAGCGACGAGTACGACCACTCGGTACATAACTGGGCAAACAAAGTGGCTTCAAGCAAGCTCCACAATATTGTCATGCACAGCGTGGGCAACGACAACTACGCGGTACGCGATGCTGCCCGAGACACCGGTGTCACAGTCACCGCCTATCTGGCTTATCCTTTTGTGGAGTACACCGGCAGCATTATCTCCAAGGTAGAGGATGTCAGCCAGAGCAACGCTCCGGCACTTGCCGCCCGTCTCGGAGCCAATGGCGCCGACCCCTATGTAATCCGCTACAGCTACCTCTCCGACACCAAAGTATACAAAGAGGGTGAAAACGGCGGCACTATAACCGGCATCGAGAATGTACAGGAGGATGCCTCCGCAGAGGCAGAGTACTTCAACCTGCAGGGTGTGAAGGTAAACGCTCCTCTGTCCAAGGGTGTATATATCGTACGCCGTGGCCAGACAGTGACTAAAGAACTTGTTAAGTAATAAGAATAGATAAGATTAAAAATACAAAAAAAGATTTAGTTTTTAAT
>CAMWUD010000125.1 GCA_947177365.1 uncultured Porphyromonadaceae bacterium
GAGTTTTTTTTAGTTGACCAAATTTTTTTGTGACTTTTTTTGAATTATTTTTACGCTCGCTGCATATCTTGCTTGCTGTCTGAGGGTTCGCTGTTTTTATTCTTGCAGAATTTTTGAATATAATTTATGGTAGCTGTCGAGCATTTGTTCCAGCTTGTAAAGTCGGCATGCCAGACTGCGGCATGATTCTGCTGATGGCTGATGCGAGATGAGCTGTTGTATGCCCCGGCTTAGTGCTGATATGTCGCCAGGTGTCACACTGACGCCGCAGGGTAGGGCGAGATGCTCGCCTGTGGCTCCTGCATCGTAACAGGCTACCGGAGTGCCGCAGGCCAGCGATTCGGCCTTTACCAGCGAGAAGCTTTCGCCATGGCTCGGTATGACTGTGACCGAGGCCCGGCGGTATAGCTGTATGAGGCGTTCTTTGCTGCATTCGCCTATGAATTCTATTCCGCTTCGCCGGGATATGCTGTGGCTTACGTGTCCGGCAGCTTTGATTGTGTACGGCTCTGGCAGCTGTTTGTGCAACTCTATAAGGTCGTATAGTCCTTTGGCTTGATTCCATTTGCGCGATACGGCAAGTATAAATGGTTCTTTTGGCTCCGCGCCGGGGGTGTATGTGTCGGTGTCTATGCCGTTGCTGATGAGTGTTGTCGGTCGCCTGTTCAGATGCGATTCGCCGATGGCTTCGAGTATATGCTGTGACGGAGCTACAAGCCAGAGCCATTCTATGGTGCCAAATGCTTCTGCCTTTATCTGGAAATTTTTGGCTGTGCGACGGTGTGATATAGCGGAAGGGTAGTCGGTGGAGTGAGGGCACGCAGTGCGGCATCCGCTTGTGAATGCACGGCATTCTTCCGGCGTGGCGCAGTGTCCGGTAAGGGACCAGAGGTCGTGAAGCGTCATCACGGCAGGGATGTTTCTTTCTGTCAGCTCGTGGCATAGTCCGGGGAGACCGATGTAGTAGCCGTGGATGTTGTGCAGGTGTACGATGTCAGGACTGAACCGGTCGAGCAGATTCCGCAGACGACGCAGCGATGGTGTGTTGAGACTGGCATGGCGGTCGAACAGGCGTGTGGCCGCCCCGTGTATGGCCAGGTCTGCTGCATTGGCTATTCGTGTGGCCGGGATGTCATCGGGAGCATTTCCGCGACCGTAGGCTATATGTACATCAAATCCGCGGCTTATGGAATCCCGGGCAAGTTGCAGTGCGATTTTGCCGGTGGGGTCTTGCCCGGCAGTGACCGACAGATGCAGAATGCGGGCTTTGCTCATCGTGGCAGAAATTCGCTTACGTCTTTGCTGTAGCGCATGAGTTCGCGTACCATGCTTGATGAAATCATGGCCATATCGGGTTCGGCAGGCAGAATCACGGTGTCTATTCCGCTTATCCTGCGGTTTATGTCGGCCAGGTCGCGTTCGTATTCGAAGTCTTTGACCGAGCGTACTCCGCGCAGCAGCACTCCGGCTCCGCACTGTCGGGCGAAGTCGGTGGTAAGGCACGAATATGCAGCCACTTCCACACCGGCCACACCATTGTATATGCGCCTGATGGCGTCGACGCGCTCTTCTATGTCGGAGCACGAAGTTTTGTTGCAGTTGTATCCTATGGCTATGGTCACGCCTTCATCAAAGAGTCGTAATGCCCGGCGCACGATTGAGTCGTGGCCTATGGTGAACGGGTCGAATGATCCTGCGAAAAGAGCTTTCATCGGTCAATGTTTTCAAGCATTTCAGAGTCGTCTTCCACCACCAGATTTTCTATGATGAAGTTCTGGCGTTCCATGGTGTTTTTGCCCATATAGAATTCAAGCAGTTCGGCCACTCCGTCTTCTTTGCGCAGTGTCACGCGGTCGAGCCGTATGTCAGGGCCGATGAATCCGCGGAATTCTTCGGGCGATATTTCTCCCAGACCTTTGAATCGGGTTATTTCCGCTTTGTCGCCGAGTTTTTCTATTGCGGCCAGACGTTCTTCATCGGTGTAGCAGTAGTATGTCTCGGAGTCCTCGTTCTTCTTCGCTTTTCCGGTGCGTCTGGCCTTGAGCTTGTTGCGGACGCGGAATAGCGGAGTCTGAAGCACATAGACATGACCTTTTTTTATCAGGTCGGGGAAGAACTGCAGGAAGAAGCTTATCATCAGCAGGCGGATGTGCATACCGTCGACATCGGCATCGGTGGCGATGATCACGTTGTTGTAGCGCAGTCCGTCCAGCCCGTCTTCGATGTTCAGTGCTGCCATGAGCAGATTGAATTCTTCGTTTTTGTAGAGAATCTCCTGGGTCACTCCGTATGTGTTGAGCGGTTTTCCACGCAGCATGAACACAGCCTGTGTGGCTACGTTGCGGATTTTTGTAATAGAGCCGCCGGCCGAGTCGCCCTCGGTGATGAAGATCGACGATTGGAGCTTTTTCTCTTCATCGCCTTTGGTGTCGTTGAGGTGCACTTGGCAGTCAATCAGTTTGCGGTTGTGCAGGTTGACTTTTTTAGCCATTTCGCGAGCTTTTTTCGCTACTCCGGCCATCGATTTGCGGGCACGTTCGCTTTCCTGTACTTTTTTGAGGATTATGTCGGCTACGTCAAGATTGCGGTGTAGATAGTTGTCGAGGTCGTTTTTGACGAAGTCGCCTATGAATTTGGCGACTGTCGGGCCTTCCGGGCCGATGTCTCTTGAGCCGAGTCGGGTTTTGGTCTGAGACTCGAACACCGGTTCTTCGACTTTAATGGCCACTGCGGCCACCATGCCGTTGCGGATGTCGGAGTATTCGAAGTTGCGTCCGAACACCTCCTTGATGGTTCTCGACACAGCTTCTTTGAATGCGCTCAGGTGTGTTCCGCCCTGTGTGGTATGCTGTCCGTTGACGAACGAGTAGTACTCTTCGCCATACTGGTTGGCGTGGGTTATCGCTATCTCTATGTCATCGCCTTTGAGGTGTATGATGGGGTAGAGCGGTTCCTGCGTGAGGTTTTCCTTCAGCAGGTCAAGAAGGCCATGGCGCGAGAAAAATTTCTTTCCGTTGTAGTTTATGGTCAGTCCGGTGTTCAGAAAGGTATAGTTTTTCAGCATGGCCACAACGAATTCATCGCGGTAAAGATAGTCGCGAAAGATTGTGGGGTCGGGAGTGAAACGCACTTCGGTGCCGTTTGGCGCGTCGGTGGTTTCCAGTCCGCTTTCCTCGGTCATCTCGCCATGAACGAAAGCGGCGGTCTTCATCTGTCCGTCGCGGAATGCGCTGATTACGAATGAGTCGCTCAGAGCGTTTACGGCCTTGATTCCGACGCCGTTCAGACCCACCGATTTTTTGAATGCCGCGCTGTCGTATTTGCCTCCGGTGTTCATCCGCGAGGCAACATCGACGAGTTTTCCCAGCGGGATTCCGCGACCGAAGTCTCTGACGGTAACACTGCCGTCGGCTATCGTTATGTCGATATTCCGTCCGAAGCCCATCATGAACTCATCAATGGAGTTGTCGAGCACTTCCTTCAGCAGCACGTATATGCCGTCGTCGCTGCTGGATCCGTCGCCGAGTTTGCCTATGTACATGCCGGGGCGACGCCGGATGTGTTCTTTCCAGTCGAGGGTGGTTATATCGTCTTCGGTATAGTTGACCTGAGGCACCGGAAGAGCGGAGTTTTCTTCCGGAGAGTCGAAGGGCAGGGAGTTGTTATCGTTGTAGTCGGACATGGCTCTAAATTGAATTCACTACAAATTTAGCAATTTTTTCTGAAATAACGTTTGTCTTATAGCTGCGGATTCACAATAAATTTTTAAATTTGCATCAAATAATGCCTTATAGCACAATTCTATTGAACGATGACAGCCCTGCGACTGCAAATACTCATATGTACATACGGCTCCGACGGCTTGCGCCGGGTGGCCGGAATGCAGTTGCCCGATTTGCCGGGACTGGGCTATGTGGTGTCGTGCCAGGACCCTGACGGTTCTCTTTCCGGCGCTGAAAAGATTTTGCCTGCACGCGATGACATGGATCTGCACATTCATGCCGACCGCGGGCTGGGGTTGAACCGTCGGCATGCTCTCCGCCATGCATCGGCGGAATTTGTGCTTCTGGCCGATGATGACCTATGCTATGACCGGGACGCACTGGCCGAGGCCATGTCGCTGATGGAGTCGCATCCGGAGCTGGATATATTCGCGTTCCGCTACAGCGGACCCGACAGCAAGCTGTATCCGCCCTCGCGGCACGATCTCCGGCAGCCGTTCAAAGGCTATAACCTCACATCGTTCGAACTTGCTTTCAGACTGTCGGCGGTGCGGGCGGCCGGAGTAGATTTCAGTGCGCTGCTCGGAGTGGGCGCACCCTATCTTCGTGCTGCTGAGGAGAGTGTCTTTACTGAGCGCTGCCTTCAGGCAGGTCTGAGAGGCTGCTTCTTTCCGCTCACCATAGTCCGGCATCCCGGGTTGACCACCGGCCTGCGAGCTGCGGCAGACCCGGGCGTGGTCAGGAGTACGGCAGCTTACATATATATAAAATACGGATTGTGCGAGGGTCTGCTCCGCAGTCTGCTTCTGGCATGGCGAACGCCGGTGGCCTATCCCCGGGCGCTTGTCTATGCGCTACAGGGCATGGCCTATGCGGTCAGACATAGAAAAGAACTATGAAAGTACTACTGATTGGAGATTTCAGCAACTATCACCGTGCGTTGGGCGACGGTCTGTCGCGTCTGGGACACGATGTGACTGTGGCATCATCGGGAACGCAATGGCTCGATACGGAGCGGGACATAGACCTGCGCCGCAGCAGCGGCAAGCTCGGGGGCGCCTTGCTTTATGCGAGGCTGCGGACAACGTTGCTTCACCGGCTGAGCGGTTACGATGTAGTGCAGGTGTGTTCGCCGCTGTTTGTCGACCTCAGGCCTGCGCGTGTCAGCCGGATATTCGACCAGCTCAAACGGCGCAACGGCAAGATATATCTTACGGCCTTGTCGACCGACAGTCATCTGGTGGAGCGTCTCAGCGGTCCGAATTCGCCGCTGCGCTACAGCGAATGGCAGGTCGGCGGACGACCGTCGGTGTTCGCGCAGTCCGAAGTCAATATGCGTGACGGCTGGCTTGCCCCGGCAATGCGTGCTCACGACCGCCACATCTATGAGAATGTCGACGGCGCTGTGACGGCGCTGTATGAATACCACCGGATAATTGAGGATGTCATACCTGCGGGTCGTCTGGCCTATGGAGGCATTCCGGTCGACTTGCGCAAGATACAGCCTTGTCCGATGCCTCCGCTTGGCTCGGGGAATCCCGTGCGCATAATGGTGGCGTATCCCCGTGCGCGCATGATCGAGAAGGGAGCCGAGCAGTTGCTGGCCATATCGCGTGAGCTGGAGCGTCGGCATCCGGGCAGGATAGTGGTCGACGAGGTCACACAGTTGCCATACCGTGAATTTGTGGAGCGCATAAAGCAGAGCCATATAGTGGTCGACCAGCTGTACAGTTATACGCCGGGAACAACCGCGCTTCTGGCCATGGCCATGGGGCGTGTGACGCTCAGCGGAGGCGAGGAGGAATACTATGACTTTATCGGCGAGCGCGACTTGCGCCCGATAATCAACACCGACCCTGCCGATCTTGCAGCCACCATGAAGCGTCTGGAGGAAGTGGCACTCGACCCCGACCGGCTTATGTCGCTTGCGTCCGACGGGCCTGAGTTTGTGCGCCGTCACAATGACTCACTTACAGTGGCCCGCCGTTTCGAGGAATTCTGGACGCGGGGGTAAGCATTGGCCACGGCCCTGATAATCATATCAGACCGAGATGCCTGAACATTGCGGCATAGTAAGCGGCTTTCTTTTCCAAAGCCAGCGGATATGCGCGACTTGTCGACGGCATGCGCCATATTTCAAGTCCCGAGTCAGCCATGGTCATTGTGCCCATCCGCGGGATTTCCGTGTCGGTCAGATGCGCAATCACCCCGGCGGCTTTTTCGCCGGTAGTGGCTACAGTATGGCACTCGGGCATCATGCCAAGAAGCTCATCGAGCGGTACCGGTTCGACGATTTCAAGATATTTGTCGGATGCGTTTCCTTTGAGCCGGCGGATTTTCCGTCCGGTATCGTTCAAGGCAATGCCTTTGTCTGTAAGGAGCCTGATGATGGCATCGAGGCGGAACTGACGGTTCTCGCTGTCATAGAGCGCATAGCGGTCGCCGAAGAAAATCAGACCCATCATCGGCCAGAAATCGTTCGTGCGGTTCGGATAATAAAAGTTCATGGCCCACCGTGCTTCAGGAGGCGGAAAGGTGCCCATTATGAGCACTTTCGCGCCGTCCGGAATGAACGGGGGCCACGGATGAGATTCAAGTTCTGTCATAATTCAGCGGACAGATGAAATACGAATATGTGGTTACAGATATCGTGCTACAGTCTGCTCGAGCTGCTGCCAGTCGGTGACGCGTTCGACCAGATTGCCCTGGGCATCGAACACATAAGTCAGCGGCAGTACATCCACATTGTAGCTTGCCAGAGGGTTGCCGTGCTTTATTGCGGCACTCCACACGCTTGTCCACGGCAGATTCTGGGCCACGCGGTGCCATTCCGGCTCGGTGGCATCCACGCAGACCTGATATATCTGCAGGCCTTTGTCGTGGAATTTGTCGTAGACCGACTGCAGCGCCATAGTGTAGGCGGGAGCCTGTTCGGCGGAATAAGAGGCGAAGCTCAGCAGCACCGGATGGCCTTTGCCTACGTAAGCGGCGAGCGTATGTGCTTTTCCGTTTATGTCCACCGATTCGATGTCGGCGGGCAGGCTGGTCACGGTAGCTTCGATTTCGCGTTCATAGGCGCCGGGATTACGGCGTTTCATTTCCTGGGCCACGCGAGCCTCGAGGAATCTGGTACGCGGG
>CAMWUD010000126.1 GCA_947177365.1 uncultured Porphyromonadaceae bacterium
GTGGGGCGGCAGCACGCTTGTGCAGATGTACATGGCCTGGATTCAGAGCTGTCACCGGCGCAACTGGAATTCGCTGATTTGTGCCCATGTCAAGGATACGGCGGCCTCGATACGCGGCATGTACACCAAGATGCTGGCTGCCTATCCCGAACAGCTGTGGGAGGGTGATTGCGCTCCGCAGTTCAAGCCGTTCGAGCGGTCGACCAACATACGCGAGATATCCGGGCGCGGCTGCCGTGTCACTTTGGGCTCGAGTGAGAACCAGGAGGCGGTACGCGGCGGAGACTATGCCATGGCGCATCTGTCGGAGACTGCCTTCTATGCCTCTACGCAGCAGCGTTCGCCCGACAAATTCATCCA
Source organism: uncultured Porphyromonadaceae bacterium (assembly GCA_947177365.1). GTDB lineage: Bacteria > Bacteroidota > Bacteroidia > Bacteroidales > Muribaculaceae > CAG-873. The sequence goes on from CAMWUD010000126.1 coordinate 361, forward strand.
GGCCATATGCGGCGGCATCGCTTACCATCCATACACCCTTATAGCCATGGAATCCACGGCCAACGGTGTGGGCAACTATTTCCATAGCGAATGGCTCCGCTGCGAGGCGGGCAAGGGCGACAAGCACGCCGTGTTCGTGCCATGGTATGAGATAGATATCTACCGGCTGGAGCCGGAGGATGCGGAGGTTCTTGCCGGGAGTCTGGATGATTACGAGCTTGCACTGTGGAACGACTTCGGGCTGACTCTCGACCGCATCTGGTGGTATAGGTGCAAGAGCCGTGAATACAGCAGCCGCGAGCAGATGCAGGCCAATTTCCCGACCACCGCCCAGGAGGCCTTCATCAATTCCGGCAGTGGTGTTTTCGACACCGCGTCGGTGGAGCGGCTGAGGCTTGGATGCCGCAGGGGAGAGTGCGGCGAACTCGGTTCGGGCGGCAGCTTCGTGCCGGTGGCCAACGGACGTCTTGAAATATGGGAGAGGCCGGTGGCGACGGAGAGTTATGTGGTGGCTGTCGATGTCGGAGGCAGGTCGGCGTCATCCGACTGGTCGGTGATTGCGGTGCTGCGGCGCGGTACGGTTCCGGCTGTGGCGGCCCAGTGGCGCGGTCATTGCGACCATGACCGTCTGGCCGATGAGGCGGTGCGCATATCGCGCTATTACAACAATGCGCTGCTGATGATAGAGAGCAACACACTGGAGACTGAAAACACCTCCGGCGACCCGAATCTGTTTGTGCTGTCGCGACTGTCGGAAAGCTATGGCAACCTTTATCGCCGCAGCAGTTACGACAGTGTCACCCGTCAGGAGACCAGCCGTGTGGGCTTTCATACCAACCGTGCGACCAAGGCGTTGCTGATAGGCGGACTTATAGAGGCAGTAAGGGAAGGGGGATATGAGGAGCGCGACAGCAACGCCTGCAATGAGTTTCTCACATACGAGCAGCTGCCCAACGGTGCGTATGCGGCCAAGCAGGGTTATCACGATGATATACTGATGACGCGGGCCATGGCTCTGCTTGCCATATCGCAGATTCCGCGAGGCAGAATGCCCGACCGTAAGGCGATGAATTATTTCCGTTCGCGGAGCTGGTAGGGCTTCGGAAGTGTATAAAAAACGGGCATAGAGCTCACACAACTCTATGCCCTCTTGTTGCTATAGTTGGATTTACGTTGCCCGATATCCGTCTCGGTCAGGCAATGAGGAATCAATAAACAGCGCAAAGTTACGCATTAATTTTTATATGTGCAATAGTCGGGATGTCGGTTTTTTTGTCCAAAAAGTCTGTTTGAAGATTTGGGGTTTTGTGAAGTGTTTGTAAGACAGGATATTGACAGACTGTAGAGGTTGCGAGTGGCTCATATGGCATGGCTGGGGTGAAGGATTTTAAGAGGATTGTGGCGGGGATTTTGATAATGGCGAACCAATCGTAGGGCATATGTTGTTATTTTTTTGTATCTTTGTAGATTAATATTATTATACATGACTGAATTTGAAGAATTAGGAGTTAACGATGCACTCAGAAAAGCCATCGGAGAAATGGGTTTCGAGCACCCTATGCCCGTACAGGAAAAGGTAATCCCCGGGCTGCTCCACGGCGACCATGACCTGGTGGCACTCGCCCAGACCGGCACCGGCAAGACAGCCGCGTTCGGTCTGCCGCTGATACAGCGTATCGACCTCCGCAAACATAAAACACAAGCTCTTGTGCTCGCGCCGACCCGCGAACTGTGTCTGCAGATAGCCGGCGACCTTGCCGACTTCGCCAAATATATCGACAATCTTGAGATTCTGCCCGTCTACGGCGGCTCAAGCATCGAAAGCCAGATCCGGGCGCTGAAAAAAGGCGTGCAGATAATCGTGGCCACCCCCGGACGCCTTATCGACCTTATAAACCGTGGAGTGGTGCAGCTTGGCGATGTGCATACAGTGGTGCTTGACGAGGCCGACGAGATGCTCAATATGGGTTTCGTGGACTCAATCAACGACATTCTGAGCCACGTGCCGGAGCAGCGGCGTATGCTGCTCTTCTCCGCCACCATGCCGGCAGAAGTGGCTAAGATAGCCAAGCGCTTCATGAAAAGTCCTGAAGAGATTGTGGTGGGAAACCGCAACGAGGGCGCCAAAAATGTCAAGCACATATACTATATGGTGAATGCGCGCGACAAGTATCTGGCGCTGAAACGCGTGGCCGACAACTCGCCGAATATCTACGCGATAATATTCTGTCGCACCCGCCGCGACACCCAGGAGGTGGCCGACAAACTCATTGCCGACGGCTATAACGCCGAGGCGCTTCACGGCGACCTGTCGCAGCAGCAGCGCGACATAGTGATGCGGAAGTTCCGCGACCGTGTGGTGACTATGCTTGTGGCTACGGATGTGGCAGCCCGCGGCCTTGATGTCGACGACCTTACACATGTGATAAACTACGGACTCCCTGACGATACGGCAGTGTATACACACCGTTCGGGACGTACAGGCCGCGCCGGCAAAACCGGTGTGTCGGTGGCCATCATACACTCGCGCGAGAAAGGCCGCCTTCGTGAGATAGAGCGCATAATAGGCAAGAAATTCGAGCGCAAGGAAGTGCCGACTCCCGCGCATATCATAGAAAAACAGCTCTACAATCTGGCCGACCGGCTGGAACGCGTGGAGGTGAACGAAGAGGAAATCGACAAGTACATGCCCGGAATCAGCAAGAAACTGTCGTGGCTGTCGACCGAAGACCTCATCAAGCGTGTGCTCTCGCTTGAGTTCAACCGCCTGCTCAACTATTACAAGGACGCGCCGAATATCGATTTCATCGACGAAAAACCCTCGAAGGCCGAACGCAAGGGTGCCAAGGACCGTGGTCCGCGCTCCGAAAAAGACAAAGACCGCCGCACCGCCGACCGTGGCATGGCCCGCATATACGTCAACGCAGGCAAGGCCGACGGCTTCTTTGCCGGAAATCTTATCGACCTGCTGAACAAGAACATCCAGGGACAGCGTGTGGATGTAGGCCGGATAGACCTCCTGCCGGGCTACACACTGTTCGATGTCCGCAAAGGCGATGCGCGTCGTGTCACCGGAGCCTTGTCGGGACTTGAATTCTTCGGCAAACGCCTTTACAGCGAAGTGGCCGACAAGGACAAGGACTACGCCAAAGCCTCGAAACGAAAAAGCCGTTAAGAACCAAATCCATCAACCATCAGCTGCTATGAAACGCTTACTGTTTGCTGTCACAGCATTGATTGCCCTCGCCGCCTCGGCGCGTACTATAACCGACTTCTTTGTAAGCGCGCCCATGTATGAGGCCGCGCCCGGACTTGATGTGAACCAGCGCATGGACTTGCTCGACTACTTCCGCAGCAATCTGCCTTCGAAAACCACTAATATTTTTGATGAGAATGCGGCTGTCACTGCGGAGACCGACCGGACTCTGACCCTGACAGCCGGAAACGGCATTCAGATGCAATACGGTCTGGCGGTAAGCGGAGCCGATTCCGTGCTGATTGTAATCGAGACTCTGCCGACTCCCATGCCGGACAGCAAGGTGAGCCTGTATACGATAGACTGGACTCCGCTCGGACGCCAGCCTCAGGTGAGCGCAGCCCTGTCCGACTGGCTCAGCGGCGAAGGACGTGTCGGTCAGCAGCGTCTCGAAGAGATTCTGCCGTTCATTACAGCGGAAGCCGAATTTATCGAAGACGGTAACCGGCTGGTGCTTCGCCATACCATGGCAGGCTATTTCAGCGAAAAAGACTCTCTGGCCGCCGAAGTGGACCGATGTCTGAAACCCCAGCTGGAGTACACTTTCGACGGCAAGACATTCAGACTTCAGAACAGATAGCCGATGGAATCCCGGCAGAGCATCACACTGTTGGAACTGACGCGCCGGATAGGAGCGGCAGTCAGCGAGTGCGGCATACACGATGTCTGGGTCACGGCTGAGACCAGCGATTTGCGCCAGTCGGGCGGCCACTGCTACATGGAGCTGATACAGAAGCATCCCGATAGTGGTGCGACTCTGGCCCGAATCCGTGCGGCCATATGGGCTTCGCGCTACGGAAGTCTGGACTTTGAGTTCCGCCAGGCCACCGGATCGCGGCTGGCATCAGGAGTCAGAATCATGGCCAAGGTAGCGGCATCATATCATCCGGTCTACGGTCTGAGTCTGGTAATAAATGACATAGACCCGGACTACACGATGGGAGACCTGCTTCGGCGTCGGCGCGAGATTCTCCAGCGTCTCACAGCCGAAGGTGTCGTGGATATGAACCGACAGCTCGACTGGCCGGTGCCGGTACAGCGGATAGCCGTGGTTTCGGCTGAAGGAGCCGCCGGCTATGGCGACTTCATGCACCAGCTTTATTGCAACAGCCGGAGTCTCCGTTTCAGCACCGAACTCTTCCCGGCTATATTGCAGGGCGAGAAGGCGCCGGCATCCGTAATCGCTGCGCTTGACCGGATTGCGGAGCGGGTCGATGACTTCGACTGTGTGGTGATAATACGCGGAGGCGGTGCTTCGAGCGACCTTGCATCATTCGACGACTATGACCTGGCGTCGAATGTGGCCCAGTTCCCGCTTCCGGTCATAGTGGGAGTGGGGCATGAGCGCGATGTGACGGTACTCGATTATGTGGCGCGAATGCGTGTGAAGACGCCTACAGCCGCAGCCGAATGGCTTGTGTCGCAGGGCATGGAGCAGTTGCAGCTGCTTGGGCAACTTGGCTCGGAACTGTATAGATTGGTGAGCGGACGGATAAGCGGCGACGCGCGGCAGCTGGCCTATATAGAGGGTCAGCTGGCACCGCTGGCACGGGCGGCGCATGAGCGTGCGCGTCAGCGGCTCGACAGCATAGCCGCACAGATGCCCACACTTGCCGCCAATATCCTCGACCGCAGCCGCCAGCAGCTCGACTCGCTCGGACGTATGCTCGACATGCTGTCGCCACTGTCGACGCTGCGCCGTGGCTATACAATTACGCGAAGCGGCGACCGTACGCTGACTTCTGTAAAGCAGCTTGCAAGCGGCCAGCGGCTGACAACAAGTTTCGCCGATGGCGAAGCCGAATATATGATAATAAATCTCTCAGTAAAATGACAGCTATAGAAGACCTCAGCTACAGCCAGGCTCTTGAGGAGCTGGAGAGCATAGTAGCCTCACTGCGCGGCAACAACTGCGATGTCGACACTCTTGCCGCCCGTACGGCCAGAGCCGCGGCGCTGCTCGAAGCATGTCGCACGCGTCTGACCTTGACCGAAACCCAGCTTGCCGAAATTCTGGAAAAGTTGGAAAGTTGACGATACATACATCTTTTGTCATCATTGTTCATCGAACAAGTCGACCATTACACCACGGAGTGGGGGCATCCCTGCCTCCACTCCGGGTTCATAGGTCTATAGTCAATTTATGCTCACATATCTGAAAATAACATGCACCGGAATTATGGCTTGAACTGGCTCTATTTCAAATATTTGTTTTGAGTTAAAAAAATATGAAATAATCCCACAAAAATTTGGATAGTTGCGGCAAATTGCATATATTTGCTGGCGAACGCAAAACCAATCGCCATGAAACTGCTGCCTGCCATCCTCCTCTCGCTCACAGCAGCGCCTTTGCTTATAGCCCGACAGGGCTATATCGGCTATATCGCGGCAGTAATCAATACAAAGTCACGTACGGTTGAGCAGCGTACCACGTATTATCCTTACGGCATGCCCCATGGCGATGCCACAGGAGCCGGCATAAACCGTCGCAAGTTCAGCGGCAAGGAGCTTGTGACCTTCAGAGGCTTCGATGCCATGGACTATCATGCGCGGTGGCGTGGACTGTCGCTTCCTCTGTTCGACACTCCGGATCCTCTGCAGCATGACTACACTCCGCTCTCTCCCTACATGTACTGCGGCGGAGACCCTGTCAATAGAACTGATCCAAGCGGAGAAGATATAGTTGTATTAAATTATGGCAACGATATTGAACATCAACATCTTGCTTTGTTAATTCAGAATGTGGATGGTAAATGGCAGTATTATTCTGTGAATGGGAATAATTTTTATCTTTTCGGAGAACATAAAGGAGGGCGTACGTTCAACGATGTAGCCGTTGGGTCGTGGGATTCTCCTCAAGAATTTTTTAATTCATCTTATAATGTAAGAGATGAGGAGAGTAAATACGATAAGTCCAAGAATCATTTTGGATTTTGCGAAGGATACCAAATATCAACGACTGCTGAACAAGATGCGATAATGCGCAACGCCTTCGGAGAAAAGGCCAAAACACGTTATACTCCACTCGGTAATAATTGTGCTACAGCTGTTCAAGAAGTCATGCTTGAAGCCGGCATCCCCGTCGCTACGCCTAAATATGAGACAATTCATATTCCAGCGAATAAATATCTCGCAGAACCTGAATACAATATCGTGAGATTAAACATAAATGCGTTGCCGAGTACCGCATTCAAATCAATCATAAAAGCAAATCCGGGCGGGATATATTTTCACAAGTAATCA